>NZ_LMRY01000055.1:0-2248 GCF_001427935.1 Paenibacillus sp. Soil724D2 | reverse complement strand
AGCGCAGGTACTGACAATGCAGTAACTGTTTCAAGCAATGGAACTTTCGATGTTGGCGCTAACGTTAAGGAGTTTACGCTTAAAGCAATTTCTCCTAACGGCAAAACCGTGAGCACAATTGTTACTATTCCTACTCCCTAAGATTTAATGTGATGCCTAGCATGAGTAACGTTATGTAGTAACACAGTAAGTAGCCTGAATAATAATGCACTAACGACTGCATCCGATTATTGGATGCAGTCGTTTTGCTTTCTATGCATCTGGAAAATACTTATCAATGAATTCGGTGTTCGTTGATAGTATACTAAGTTTGTAGCCAAGGTGATAGACGCGAAGCTACATAGAGTCATGTTATGATTCAACTGTCGCCCCGTTGGTTATATGTTTTTATAACAAAAAACTTTCATAATATTAGGAGGAAACAAACTTTTATGAAGAAAACACTATCCGTAGTTCTTACATCCGCTATGGCTCTTTCCATGTTCTCATCCGTCGCATTTGGTAAAACATCTGCTGACTTCACAGACTTGAAAGACCTGGATGCAGCAACAAAAGTGAAATTCGATGCGATGATCACTGCTGGTATTTTTGACGGCGTGACAGAAACAACTTTCGGTCTAAAAGACGAAATGAACCGTGCACAATTTGCGAAAGTAGCGGCATTGATCATGGGTCTGGAAGTAAACAAAGACTTGAAAACATCGACATTCACTGACGTTAGTGTGACCGATGCAGCAAATGGTTATGCACTTCCTTACATCGAAGCTTTGAAAACAGCTGGCGTTACTGATGGCTATGCTGAAGGTCAATACAACCCGGCTGGTAAAGTAACGAAAGAACAACTGGCTACTTTCTTGGTTCGTGTTCTTGGTCAAGATGCAGCAGCTAAAGGTAAAACAGGTACAGACACAACGGTTTCTGGTTGGGCACAAGGTTATGTAGCACTTGCACTTGAACTTAAACTTCTTGCTAATGGTTCTGACGGTAAATTCGGTGGTATGACTAACGCAACTCGCGATCTGCTTGTGACCGGCGCATACGAAGCGAAACAACAATACGTACCAGCTGGTAAAGTATCTGTAACAGGTGCGAAAGCAACAGGCGTTAAGCAAGTAACTGTAAGCTTCAATAAACCAGTTGATACTGAAAAAGCTACATTTGAACTGAAAAAAGGAACTGCTTCTGTTACTTTGACAGATGCTAAAGCAACTTGGTCTGCAGATAAGAAAACAGCAACACTTACTCTGAAAGACACTAAAGTTTCAGAAGGTAAATACACTGCAACTGTGTCTGGTCTTGATGCAGCAGCAGTTGAGAAAGCATCCGCTGAGTTCGAAGCTACTGACGAGAAAGTAAACAAAATTGAGTTCGTTAACGCAACTGACACGGTTGCTTACGGTAAAAAAGTTGGCATTAAGATCAAAGCAAGCAACCAATATGGTGAAAATGCATCGATTTCTGCTGGTAATTACACAGTATTTACTGGTAACGTAACTAACTCTTTGAAAAAGAATGATGATGGCACGCTCGTTCTTACGTTGAACGTTAATGATGGTTCTAACGGACTTATTCAAGGAAATAGCGTAGTTCCAGTTAATATCTTTAACAACGATTCCCGCGTTTCTGCTGACAAAACATTTAAAGTTGGTATTGCACCATACGCAACTAAGCTTGAGCTTGGTGAAGTAGTTTATTCTAACTCCAACAAAGTGATTTCCTCTGTTGGTGAAACTGCAACAATTAATCTGTACCAATATGATCAATATGGTAACATCATTGCAGAAGAGGATACTGGTTCTGTATCGAACATTCCGAACGTAATCGTTACTCCGTATGAAAAAGCTTTAGTGGCTACAGAAAAGAAATTTGATAAAGTAGTATTTGGTCTTACTGAAAAATCCAGCACTAGCGGCGACTTCAACGTTACTGTATATGCTGGTGCGTCTTCCGCAACAACGAAAATTGCAGTGAAGTCTTCCGAATTTGCTAAGAAAATCGAGTTTGGTGACTTCAGTGGTACGCTTGCTGCAGGTGACGGCGAGAAGTTCCTTCCAATTAATGTTTACGACGAAGAAGGCAACAAGTTGACTGCTGACGAAGTTATTAACAATGCAAATATTATCAATGTTAACAGCAGCATAGGTAATGCGACGCTTCAAACAAGTGGTGAACACAAAGGTGAAATCAGAATTGCTAACATTGATGCAGGCCTTGCAAATGGCTATATCAACGTAAGTGCTTCGATCGT
>NZ_LMRY01000054.1:0-4043 GCF_001427935.1 Paenibacillus sp. Soil724D2 | reverse complement strand
CGGTACAAGCTTGAAAGTAATTGTTCCGGCCAGCCCAACAACTGGAGTCGTACCTCTTGTCTTAACGTTGTTGAATGGTCAAACCGCATCGACAAACTTCACATATGATAATGGACCAGTCCTTCCTGCACCGACTATTACGAGTATGTCACCCAATAGCGGTACAGTTGGTTCGCTGATTTATGTTAATGGTGCCAACTATTCAAGTGCTTCGAAAGTATACGTCAATGGCGTTCAGGCTACAACAGTTTACTTGAGTGCGACTCGAGTAAAGTTCTATGTACCTACTGGTGCCGGTGCCGTTAACATTACTGTCGTCAATGCAGATGGACAAATAAGTAATGTGTTCTCGTTTACGATTCTTTAAATAAAAAAAGGACTGCCCGCTTGGCAGTCCTTTTTTACTGTTACTGCAGAAAAGTGACTTGATTCAACATACTGTATATTTAAAAACAATCATAAGTAATAATATATGAAAATATTAGGGGAAATATAAGAAATTAATTGAAAATAATAGAAATTCGACATATAATTAAGTTTATAGTACGTTAGAACTATTACAATAAAATATTTGGCAAACCTATAGAAATGTAGGGACGCAAAGCCATGGGTCTTCAATAGGACTAAGAAACTATTAAGATTGCCAGGTTGCAGAGTTTAAGTTTTTTTAAACAATAGCAATCTGCTATTGTTTTTATTTTTTTTAAATATAAAAAGGAGGAAGAATAATGAGAAGAATTCATAAGATTGTTTTTCTCGCGTTAGCTTTTTTATTAGCTGTTAATGGAATTCCTACTTCATTTGCAACTCAAGCGAACGCAGCAGTGAATGATTATGTTTCTGTTTCAAAAACTGTGAACCCAACTACGATAACTACAGAGCAAGATGCGGAAGTAAATATAAATCTAAAAGGTGTACCCCTAGGTAATAGACCAAAAGACATTATTTTAGTTTTAGATAAATCAGGAAGCATGAATTCAGGCTATGGTAGTGGTGTCACTAAGATTACAGCGGCTAAAAATTCAGCAAAAGGTTTTATTGATCTAATTGACTTTAGTAAGGATAGGATTGGAATTGTAGATTTCAGTAATAAACAAAAGACAAATACACTCCCATTATCTACTGATAAGACAGTAGCAAAAAATTACATAGACCGATTAACCGCTAACGGTGCGAGCGATACTGGAAATGCTATTGATCTGGCAACTCTTGCTTTAGCTAACCATCGCCCTGAAGCGCAACCTGTTATTATTATTATGACAGATGCTACTCAAAATCCTTATGATAACGCATTACAGAAGGCTCAAGCAGCCAAGAATGCAGGTATAGTTTTCTATACAATTGCCTTGTTATCGCCTAACGATAACCCAGAAACTAGTAAACCTAATATTCGATTAAAAGAATTGGCCTCAACGCCACAGTTTCACCATTTCGTCCTTGGAACTTCAGGGCTTCCGGAGATTTATGCCAATATAGTTAAAGAAACCGGCATAGAAAGCGCTTTTAATGTTGTTGTCACGGATACCGTATCGCCGGATTTCGACGTCGTACCGGGATCCTATGATAATAATAGTTTGAAACCAACCGTTTCAGGAAACACACTCACATGGAATATACAACATTTGAAAAATAACGATCTTGTGTTTAAATACAGAATTAAACCAAGAGATCCTAATAAAACGGGAAGTCTGCCAGTAGCAGCTGCAACTTCGAATATATCTTACTTCGATTATGCTGGTGCTTCTCGGTCAAAATTAATATCAAATGCTAATCTGAACGTGATATTTCCAGCTCCAGTAATAACATCCATAGTCAATAATAGTGGAAGTCCTATTGGAGGGGAAACAGCCACAATCAACGGAAGTAAGTTTAGACCCGGTGCCACAGTTTCATTCGGAGCTATTAGCGCAACCAATATTCAAGTTGTAAGCAGTACGAAAATTATAGCGACGGTACCCCCGGGGAACCCAGGTTCAATTACAGTTACAGTGACAAATCCAGATAACCAGAAGGCAACAACAAATTACAGCTATAATATAATTCCTATTTCTCCAGCAGTACCGGCTGTTAGCCAAATAACACCTAATAGCGGTTCAACTCTAGGAGGGGAAGCAGTAACGATCAACGGAAGTGATTTTGTAAACGGAGTAAAAGTATACTTCGGTTCAAATGTAGTACCTGTAGATACAGTTTCATCCACACAAATTACATTAACAACTCCTTCAGCGCCAGCTGGATCTGTAGATGTAAGAGTCGTGAACCCAGATGGTCAACAAGTTACATTGACCGGAGGATATACATTTATTGCACCTCCAGTAGTGCCGGCTGTTAGCCAAATAACRCCTAATAGCGGCTYAACTKTAGGAGGAGAAGCAGTAACTATCAGCGGAAGTAATTTTGTAGACGGAGTAAAAGTCTACTTCGGTTCAAATGTAGTACMTGYAGATACAGTTACATCCACGCAAATTACATTAACAACTCCTTCAGCACCAGCTGGAGCTGTAGATGTAAGAGTGGTGAACCCAGATGGTCAACAAGTTANAGATACAGTTACATCCACGCAAATTACATTAACAACTCCTTCAGCACCAGCTGGAGCTGTAGATGTAAGAGTGGTGAACCCAGATGGTCAACAAGTTACATTGACCGGAGGATATACATTTATTGCACCTCCAGTAGCGCCGGCTGTTAGCCAAATAACACCTAATAGCGGCTCAACTCTAGGAGGAGAAGCAGTAACKATCAGCGGAAGTAATTTTGTRGACGGAGTAAAAGTCTACTTCGGTTYAAATKTAGTACCTGTAGATACAGTTACATCCACACAAATTACATTAACAACTCCTTCAGCGCCAGCTGGAYCTGTGGATGTAAAAGTAGTGAAYYCAGATGGTCAACAAGTTACATAGATACAGTTACATCCACACAAATTACATTAACAACTCCTTCAGCGCCAGCTGGACCTGTGGATGTAAAAGTAGTGAAYYCAGATGGTCAACAAGTTACATTGACCGGAGGATATACATTTATTGCACCTCCAGCTCCACCAGCAGCACCGACTGTTAGCCAAATAACGCCTAATAGCGGCTYAACTGTAGGAGGAGAAGCAGTAACTATCARCGGAAGTGATTTTGTTGACGGAGTAAAAGTATACTTCGGTTCAAATGTAGTACCTGTAGATACAGTTACATCCACAAAAATTACATTAACAACTCCTTCCGCACCAGCAGGATCTGTAGATGTAAGAGTGGTGAACCCAGATGGCCAACAAGTTACATTGACCGGAGGATATACATTTATTGCACCTCCAGTAGCGCCGGCTATTAGCCAAATAACGCCAAAAAGCGGTTCAACTCTAGGAGGGGAAGCAGTAACGATCAGCGGAAGTGATTTTGTAAACGGAGTAAAAGTCTACTTCGGTTCAAATGTAGTACCTATTGATACAGTTACATCCACAAAAATTACATTAACAACTCCTTCCGCACCAGCTGGAGCTGTAGATGTAAGAGTAGTAAACCCAGATGGTCAACAAGTTACATTGACCGGGGGATATACATTTATTGAGCCTCTGATAAAAGATCCTGAAATTACGTCAGTTACACCGAACACGGGACTTATTACAGGCGGTGATATGGTTTATATAGGTGGGAGTAATTTCAAGTCAGGTATGACCGTATTTGTTGGTGGTAAACCTGCATCTACGACATATATGTCTGCAACGAAATTATCAATCATTGTTCCAGTAGGTGATGCCGTAGGTACGGTTGATGTGGCAGTTTCTGATTTGAACAATGCCTTGTTCACGCTACCAGGAGCCTATACATATACTGCTGTTCAGTATCCGTCGCCTACAATATCCACAATTACACCGAATTCCGGGCTCATTGCTGGTGGTGATTTGGTCTATGTAAGTGGAACAAATTTTGTGAATGGTGTAACACAGGTTACGATTGGCGGTAAACCTGCTGCAACAACCTATATGAGTAAAACTAGTTTGAAAGTGATCGTACCAGCAGGAGATGGACTCGGATCAGTAGATGTGAAAG
>NZ_LMRY01000053.1:0-4920 GCF_001427935.1 Paenibacillus sp. Soil724D2 | reverse complement strand
ATTCTATAAAGCAATGTAACTGTTAGCACAAAGAAGCAATCTTACGAAAATTGGCTTTTTTAACGGGAAGACTCCAGAATTCGGGGGCCTAGCCGAAAATACAACAATTCTAGCCAAAAGTAGCCCTATTCCCTTTAAAAAGGCTGAATTGTTGTACTGAATACAACATCTTTTAGCTTGCCCCGTAGGAATCGAGGAAATTGTTGTACACCGTACAACTTTCCATCTCAATTTCTAATTCACTAACTTCCCATTTCTATCACAGCTCTCAAAGTGCGCGAATCCCGGGCACGCGTTATACACTGTATGGCGGTATGTTAAAACCCCAACAAAATAAATAAGCCCCTATTTTGTATGGCTACAAAACAGGGGCATTTTCCACAATCTTACTTCTGAAAGGTTCTCGGCGAGCTCCCGAACTTTTGTTTGAAAGCTCGTTCGAAGTGGGTTAGCGTATTAAATCCGGATGCATAGCAAATCTCTGTGACAGGTATATCCGATGCCATTAACAAGGATTTAGCAAAGTTCAAACGCAGTCCTTGTAAATAAATCTGGAATGGAATACCTGTCATTTTACGAAATGCTTGACTGAAATAATTAGGTGCCAAAGCAGCTTGTTTGGCTGCGTCCTCTAATCGTAGTGGATCACGAAAATGGTGATGAATATAGACAAGAGCTCTCTGAATCGAACGATGCTGCGCTTCTACATCCTTTTCATCGATACGTGGGTGCTGTTGATTATAGGCTCGAAAAAGGGTAAGAAGAATCCGCTCTAGCGCACCTTTCACCATCATTTGCTGACCTGGCATCCAATTATGGGCCTCACTGCTAATCAGGTGAAATTCGGACTCTATCATGTCAAAGTTGACATCCATATCAAACATATATTCGGCAAATTGTTGAAACATCAGCTCTCTTATGTCTTCTCCAAGAAATTCACCGGAGAAAACAAGGTTGTAAATATCCATGGGTTCATCGGGAAAAGAATAGATCTCATGAAAATCAGCTGGTGTGAGTAAAAAAAGACTTCCCCTGGTAAGCTGATGCTCCGTTCCATTAACAATGTTGACTCCTCTGCCACGGAGAACAAAGCAAAGCTCATAAAATTCATGCCAATGCAGGGAGTGGTGCTCGGAGTTAATGTGTTGAAAGTAAATTTGAAAGGAGGTGGAGGGATCAATAAATTGGGCATTCGTTAATCTAATCGGTTGTTTCTTCATACCTGCCCTCCGCCTCCATTTTTCCATTTATTATAGCACAATGAGACACACCATAAATCGGCTATTGCAGCTGTCTTTTATACGTTAGCATACGTATTTCCTGCTAGATCTTGACCACGTGCCAACCATACTTTAAAGTTTCGATTTTTCTCTGGATACACTTGAGTTTCGGTTGAGAAATAACGCATGGTATATCCACAACGACGGTTTTCACTTTTGTTAGGATCTGCACCATGAATGATGCGCGAGTCATGCAGCGAGCATTGACCTCTCCGTAATTCGAAGTGAACAGCTGTTGATGTATTCATGTTTTTAATTTGCGTATTAAACAGATTCTGGGAGCCATCTACACTTTCATACTCTGAGAAACCGTTGTTATGTGTGCCGGGAATAACTTGCATGCAGCCATTTTCCTTCGAGCTATGATCGATAGCGAGCCAAACCGTAACGATTTTATCAAATGAACTAACCCGGCCTTTCCAATAAGCTGAATCCTCATGCCATGGTGTTGCCCTGCCAATAAAGGGGTCTTTGCAAATAAAATGGCTGGACCATAGACCAATATTCGGTCCAATAATAGGCTCCACGAGATCCAGTACTTCATCAGACAAGAGGAATTTGAGCAGGCGTTCTTCGCGGAAATGAGGTGTGTCCAGCTCGTCGGACAGTTTACTTCCTTTTTGCTTCAGTTGATCTTCAAATATATCCGTCAATTCAGCTAACTTCTCTGGTGAAAACAGCTGCTTTTCATAAAGTAAATACCCATTTTTCTTATAAAATTCGACTTCTTCATTGGTTAATTTACTCAACATAATCCCTCCTAAAAGTGGCCCTTATCAACAAATTAACTATAGCGCACATGTAGGACAACAGGCTTATCGTTTACTCAGAAAAAGTTAGCTTATCTTAAGGTAAAGCAAGAAAAACCGAGGCTACTAATCGATCACAAGAAAAAAAGCCACTCTTGGAAGAGTGACTTTGTTCCTGCATGATAGTATCACGATGATTATAACAAACAATTACCTGCGAGCGAGCTTGGTCAAGCGCCCATCCGAAATCCACTCGGCCACGTACACATCCCCACGCGAATCAACACAGATACCATGCGGAGAACTAAATTTGTTTGCTCGATAATAAGCTTTATCTAGATTAGGCCATCCCTCTTGCGATTTAGCTTGACGATCCTCACCCAAGTGCGCAATTAATCTATCATGTTTATCGAATACCGTTACACGGCTGAATAAGTCCGGAAAATACATTTCATCCTTGTAGAAATAGAAGCTGCATGGCATATCCATATCATGATCAAAGGTGCGTTTGAATTGACCATCGAGTGTAAACACTTGGATCCGATGATTGCCCCGATCCGCAACATAAAGTTCTGGTTCTCCGCGTCGTAAATCAACGGAAATACCATGTGGACAAGCGAATTGCCCCATTTCTGAGCCTTTTCCTCCCCATGAGCGAATATAGTCACCAAGAGCATTATATTGATGCACCCAGCTTTGGCCATAACCATCTGAAATATAAATATCGCCATTCGGCGCTACAGCCACATCCGTAGGCACAAATTTGTGTTCAGCATCATAAATCTCAGGTAGATCAGGCGTGCCGATTGTTAGCAAATGTTCGCCGGTTAATGTTGTTTTAACCATAATCCCTTTGTCCGTGTCGGTCACATAAAGGAATTCGCCACCTGCTTCTTTGTGCAGATAAAAGCCGTGCGCACCTCCTTCGAATTCTTCGCCCCAAGCATTCAAATATTGCCCATTGCGGTCAAATACTAGAACAGAAGGCGTTCCGGTATGGAACAAATAAAAGCGATCCGCACTATCAACTTCAATTCCGTGTGTGTAACCTAGTGTGACGTTTTCGGGCACTTTGGCCCAATTCGGAATAACTTCATAGTTATGTGACGTATTACCTGCTTGAAGGGCACTCAGAGATAGCGCTTCCAATTTATCCACATCCTTTTTCTACTTATTTCCTTTCATAATAACATTTAATTATTGCTGTGTACTAGTTCAAATGTTGAAAGCCAGTTACATTCAAGAGAAAAGCAAGATCTTGCTTAAAGGGAAAATGACCTCAGAATATTTCGAAAATGGATATAATCCTGTGAATCAGGGCAACCTATTGAGTGCCTTTTCGACGGAAGAGAGATTCAAACTTAGGTTCAGCGTTTACATAGTAGTAGGCATTTGAATCAATAATCGATGATGTTAATCCATACGTGAACACGTCAAAGGAGGAACTATCCATGCCAAACAAAATTCATCTTGAAGCCGCCGCGCAGAAATTCGCAGATGATACTGCAAAACCGCCATTTCTTTTCGATCTAGGTCCTGAAAAAGGGCGCGAGACTGTTGACAAGGTGCAATCCGAGCCTGTCCATAAAGAAGCTGTCGACATGCAAGATCTCACAATCGCAGGCGGCCCGCGCGGTGAGGTATCCGTGAGAATTCTGCGACCAAAGAAATCACCGCCGACACTCCCCGTTATCCTATACATCCACGGTGCTGGATGGGTCTTCGGAAATTCACATACACATGATCGCTTGGTCCGGGAGCTTGCAGTTGGTGCTCAGGCAGCCGTCGTATTCCCCAACTATAGCCTTTCGCCTGAGGCCAAGTATCCAACTGCACTCGAGGAGATCTATACTGTCCTCCAATGGATAGCCAATAATGCAAAAGAGTACGGCTTTGACGCAGAGTGTCTCACTATTGCAGGCGATAGTGTTGGCGGCAATATGGCCGCAGCCATTACATTGGTCGCCAAGGAACGCAAGGGGCCGCCCATCCACAAGCAGCTGCTGTTCTACCCTGTAACCGATGCATCCTTCGATACGGATTCCTATGAGCAGTTCGCAACAGGCTACTTCTTACGTCGTGATGCGATGCAGTGGTTTTGGGATCAGTACACGTCCGATCCCCGCGAACGAGCGGAGGTGACGGCATCCCCGCTGCGAGCTACGCTCGAGCAGCTCAGCTGCCTCCCGCCCGCGCTGATCATCACGGGTGAAGCCGACGTGCTGCGCGATGAAGGCGAAGCCTACGCGAACAAGCTTCGCGAAGCCGGCGTGCCCGTCACGTCCGTGCGCTTCCAAGGCATCATCCACGACTTCGTGATGCTCAATGCCTTGGCCGACACCGCTGCCGCGCGCGGTGCCATGATGCTCGCCAAAGCTTGGCTGCGAGAATCATAACAGCAGCCTGCGGTGCAAGCAGGCCAACACAAATAAGCAGAGGCACAATCCACCAGTGGATGTGTCTCTGTTTCTTTCATAGATGAGCATTGTTCTGTATAGATGCTCGGAACCGTATTTCCTCCATATGGTGATACAAGCAATGTTCTACTTCCTTCTTATGAGCTGCTCAAAGCAATGTTGTGCTCCCTATATATAAGTAGCACAAAATAATGTTGCACTCCCCTTATATGGGCTGCTCAAAGCAATATTGTCCTCCCCCCGCGTGGGCTACGAAAAAGCAAAGTTGTATTCTGTACAACATTAAGCTAGCTAATTAACGATATCCCTTCGATTGTTGTAGAATGTACAACATTTCCTCCAAAAAGCAGCTCCAAAGCATGAAATACGGTTAAATTCGGTCTAACCCCCTAATACTGGACACTAGTCGACTAAAGCAACAGATTACTTATTAAATTGCGAGTTTAAACGGCTTTACTTCATTTTTCTTTAACT
>NZ_LMRY01000052.1:0-9799 GCF_001427935.1 Paenibacillus sp. Soil724D2 | reverse complement strand
TTCGTCGCCTATTACCTTCGAGATTTGGGGAGGTACTCCTTTTTTTATGCCTTAAAAAGCTAGATGTAACAAGGGTTTGGAATTATGAAATTGACTCATTACTACAACAATTCGCAAGCCAAAAGGCCATTTAGCAGCTTGAAGTTGCATTTCGTACAACAATTCTAACCCATTTCTTGCGAAATCGCCTGAATAGGTCAAGATTGTTGTACGTTATACAACATTGAAGAGGGAGAGGCGGGATCAGGGCCGCAATTGTTGCACTTACTACAACATCATTCGACCGAGGATGTGGGTGCACATATACATTCATTCATTTTTTTTCATTCATTCATACATTCATTCATTCATTCATTCATTTTTTCATTCATCCAGCTACCTCACGCGAGCCTATATGGCGATGGATTCCGATTTTAGAAACCGCAATGTAGAACAAGATTGGATGAATGAATAGACGATCTCCTAAAGTTACTGCTGGGGATTCGCTTCGAAGAAGCCAACGCCTTCTTCTTTGCCTAGTTTGACAAAGGTTGTCTTTTCTTTGGGGCCGGGTTTATCTGTGACGAACTGGCGGATGTTTTTGATGCGGGTTTCGCCACTGGTGATACGATTACAGCCGATCTGCAATATAGAGGAAGAGGAAACGCCAAGAATACGGATATTCTGCACACGAATAAATGAGCCTAAGTTATCCACACACATTGTGAAGGGTTCATGAGGCTGGGGGATGGGAAAGGGTCTTTGATAAAAGGGATAAGCCTTGAAGCTTCCCTCATTCCCATAATAGAAGGGAACTTCACGCTGGACAGCGAAGACTCTTGTTTTTAGAGCTGTGTTGATGTTATCACCAACATGCATGATACTGCTCGAGCTTAAGTCATTGATATAGACATTGCCGACGATGGATAAGCGAACCATAGGTCACCCCTCCGATGGAAGAGGTACGAATGGAGAAATGATGACCGATTCGGGAGGGGTGTCGAACATGGAGGACAATGAAATGACTTCCGTATCGCCAATAAGAAATACAGAAGAACTGGCGACCCCGATGATTCGCACATCACCTACGAAAAGTTGCTTGTTTTCTACATGTAAGTTCAGCATAGTTATCCTTCCTTCCTTGGTAAATTGGATATGTAACTGTCAATTGCACTTAGTATGTCTTGTTTAGTTTTCTCGATGATGCTGGTGGTCACGGCTTCCATCGGTTCTTTGAAACCAACGCTGCGGTACTGATTGATATAAAGCTGAATGCGGGTGTCTAGCTGTTTACGGATATCATCGATAATGAGGGCTTTGTAATCCTCGTCCAATGGATACTGATATTTGTTTTCGAGATTGTGCATATCGGCATGAACACCATATTGCAAGTATTGTTCTATCCCGCTAGAGACTTCCTGCTGAATGCCAAAACCTGTGGGATTTCCTTTCCCCTGTTCTTGCCCTTGATTCCCCGCCCCTGGACCTTGCTTTTGTTCTTGCTCTTGTGGTCTCTGCCCTATTCCTTGCCATTGACTTAGTCCTTGACCTTGCATTTGCCCTTTCATTTGTCCTTGCCCCTGAAAAAATGCATTCGCATCAGCACCAGCATATTTGCCCATCGAGGCACCATTCACTGATAAGTCATCGATTTGGTCAAGTAAGCTGGGGCTGATACCGATTGTTAAGGTCCCGTCCAGCTTTTCGACTTTGAGTTGATCGAATTTATATTCGATTTTATCGATGTGGACGCCCTTCTGATTTTTCAAGGCGTTAAGGTCCGTTTGCAGTTTGCTTACGGTTTGTTCAAGCGTATCGATTCTCTGTTTCTGCATCTCAATATAGGCGGAGACCTGCTGGGCCCATTGCTGCCAAGTTATACAA
The DNA here is from genome assembly GCF_001427935.1 of Paenibacillus sp. Soil724D2. NCBI lineage: Bacteria > Bacillati > Bacillota > Bacilli > Caryophanales > Paenibacillaceae > Paenibacillus > Paenibacillus sp. Soil724D2. The sequence continues at coordinate 7,936 of NZ_LMRY01000052.1, read as the reverse complement.
TTATGCATCTAGGAAAGGCACCTCCTTCCGGTTTCATTCAGCTTGTAACGCCCGAGTTGGGGGATATTAAGTTGGCGGTGGCAAAGGAACCAGTGAGACTGGGTTCGTTGCGCTTGCTCCCATCTGTGGAGCGGATTCAACGAAGCCGCCGGTATTGTACAGATTAGATAAGGATCGGATAGATCCGGCGGTGCCAATTTGCAGAACGGAGGAGTTAGCCACTGAGTCCACTTTTAAATGCTGAATCATAATGGTCTGATGGATGGTCCAGTTCATTTTGGATGAACACCTCGCTCAGGTTAATAAATGAATGAATATTAAATGATAATTCCGCTGGCATTGTTTTCGATAAGGTCGGAATCGTTGGTTACAGTTGTGCTGTAGGCATTATAAATGCGAGGAAAATCCCCGGTATTAAATGAGCCTGCTCCGGCAAAAGTTTTGGAGGAGCTGTTAGGTGCGATGATAAAGGAATCGCCGAAGTGGACGACGGAGCTCGGCCCCACGCTGATGATTTTGACATTCCCTACGATAGATGGCATACTCGACCCCCTTGCACTTATCACAACTATAGTATATGAGGGTATTCGCCTAGAGGTGCCCTGTTTTTCATTTGGGTGTCACATCAGGGAGTAGGCACATATACTGCTAGTGAAAATGAGGTGATGAGCTTGAACGGGTTTAATCGCCATCCTTGGCTAAAATGGGAGCAAGTTGAGAAGTTCCTTGGGCAAAAGCTGCCTTTCGGTGAAAAAGGGCAGACCTTTCTAGATAATATGACGTGGGCCGAGGGATATGTACAGGACATGCTGAAAAAAGCGATGCCGGGTTTGGATGCCACTCTCTCTTCCCAGGGATTTGCGGGCTCTGAAATCTTTGAGACGCATGAACATGTCATTATTAAAGTGAAGATTGCCAAAGATGAAGATCCAAAAGCGCTGCAGGTGTTTGTGAAATCCAATCAGATTAAGCTGACCGGCTTTCTCAGCGGCAAGAACCGAATCATTAAGCTGCCGACCCTTGTGCAGCCGAGGACGGCTAGAGTGAGCTACAAACAACGTCTGCTGCAGATCAAGGTGCGAAAGCGAGGCTTGAGGGAGAACTATGTTGAGGCGTACATCCGTTACTAGCTAGTTAGTAGGGCGGAATATATTACGGCTTGCAGATTCCTAGGTGAAAAACAAAAACCCTCAAGCCATATGGCTGAGGGTTATCCTTATTAAACTATAGGACGCGGCGAGCGGTCATGTAACGGGATGACCAAGTCCCGCTGTGAATGTTAGTAATGCGGACTCCGCCTGCGCCGTATGTCTGCAGTAGGTTACCGTTGCCCATATAAATGGCTACATGGTTAATGACGCCGGGTTTGCCCGGAATAGAGAAGAACACAAGATCACCTGTGCGAAGGTTGCTTCTGGATACATATGTTCCGACATGGGATTGCTGTTTAGATGTCCGCGGCAGGTTTACACCAACCCGCTTGAACACGTATTGGGTGAAGGAAGAGCAGTCAAATGTTCGCGTTTGACCCGATTTTGCACCGAATTGATAAGGTCTTCCCAAATAGTTTTTACCGATCGAAATCACTTGACTGGCACGAGAAGTTGCTGTGATTGATGCATCGATAGCTGCTGCTGCTCCGGCTTGATGAGGCGCACTTACCATTCCTGCAGAAAGTCCTATGGAAACGGTCAATGCCGCAATGACTAATTTCTTATACCACGTTTTTTGATGGTTTTTCATCTGGATTGCCTCCTTAGAGTTTTCGTAAGTAAACTTACGTTGTAAGCCTATGCTAAGTTTTCATTAGAAAACTTGATTTGCAAGACTCTTCTACTGAGCTAACTTGTGGATTGTTCGTCCAACAGCCCAAGTATACCAGATGAAATTCCACCTAACATTTACCTTGCAGCCCTATGGCCAGTGGTATCAATGGTGTTAAGATCAATTCTGAGAATATGATGAGAATTCCATTATAATATTTTTATTGACACGTTTTTGGCAGCGTAATCAAAGCGGTAGTTCCTTGACCTAAGCAGCTTTTGAGCTGAATGGTCCCCTCGTGCTTCTGAACGATATGCTCCGCAATAGCCAGTCCTAGACCGACTCCGCCTTGCTTGCGATTCCTTGCTTTATCCGTCCGATAGAAGCGGTCAAAAAGGTGCGGTATGTCACTTTCTGCAATACCGATGCCTTGATCAATGACTTCGATGGTAACCCACTTGTTCTCTGTGATGCCGATTTTCAACACGACCATTTGCTGGCTGTATTTGAGCGCGTTATCTAGCAAAATAATGAGAAGCTGCCTGATCTTATAAGGATCTCCTGTCATATGAAGCTCTTTCAGATCTTGCGCAATCTGCACCTCAATCTCTCTGCTAGAGGTGACTCTAAGCGAGGCTGCGGTTTGCTGGGCAATCGGAAGGAGGTCGAAGGTGCTCTTTTGTTCACAGTCTTCTCGCTCTTTATCGGTAAGGGAGAGCAGATTTTGCGTGAGAATCTTCAGCTGGGCTGATTCGGAGATGATGGCTTCGAGCGCTTCTTCACGCAGCTTATCGTCCCGGAAAGCCCATCTTCGCAATAAGCTAGCGTAGCTCTCAATGATCGTGAGCGGCGTACGCAGCTCGTGTGAGGCATCCGCAAGGAATTGCTCTTGCTTTTGAAACATTCCCTTTAGCCTATCAATCATTTTATTAAATGTTGCACTAAGCATAGTTAACTCATCATTCGTGAGCTTGTCGGGCAGCGGGATGTGTCTAAAAGAGCCGCTTTTCTCAATATTTTGCATGGTGGTTACTAATTGCTGAAGCGGCCGAAAGAGCACATTCGTATAGAAATAACCCCCAAGGAGAGCTAGGATCAGCGCACCCGTGGAAGTTAACAAAAGTATAGAGATGAGCATGCGGGAGTATTCACCCAACCTCCGCAGGTTGCGTCCAATTTCTAAAATAGCAACCTGATGGCCTTCTTTGAACACAGGCATTTTCACGAATATAAAAATTCCGTCGGGCGCTGTTTCTAAGATAACCGTTTCTTTGTCTACATATTTGGGAAAAAAGCGGAGCAGCTTGGGGTCGGAATATATTTGGTAAACAACCTTCGAATCAGGAGCAATATACCGCACCATTTCTTGCGGAATGAGGAGCTCTTCCATCTGCGAGCTATTCTGCCAATACTCCGGATGATTAGGTAAATCCTTCAGAATCAGGGTGCGGGCTTTTTCTTTCAGCAGCTCCAGTTCGCCATTGGTTGTAACCCGAATGAACATATAGTAGACAAAGGTGAAGCTGAAAAAAAGGATCAACATCAGTCCTGCGGAAACCCACAGTGTGATTTTCAGCTTAAGGCTCATGAGGGCGTCTGCCCGTCTTTGGGAACAGCTTCACCAGCTGAATCGTCCGCCTCTTTGCTTGAGGAAGGTTCAACCTTCAGCAAGTAGCCGATACCGCGCATCGTCTGAATGAGTTTGGAGGAGAAGGGCTTGTCCACCTTTTGCCGCAAATATCGGATATACACGTCAACCACGTTCGTATCTCCTACGAAATCATATCCCCAAACCTCTGAAATGATCTGCTCCCGCGACATCACTTCATCCTGGTGCTGAATCAGGAAGCGCAGTAAATCAAATTCCGTAGGCGTTAATTCGATCGGTGTACCTTCTCGGGTAACGGCTCTACTCTTTAAATCCATGGTTAGATCATCCACCTTAAGTAAATGAGGCTGCTCTGCTGACTGGTCCTGAAAGCTTCTTTGGCGGAGCAGACTGCGAATGCGGGCGAGCAATTCGATCGTGGCAAAAGGTTTCGTCACATAGTCGTTAGCGCCTTGGTCAAGTCCGCTGACTCGGTCGGGGACGGCATCACGTGCCGTCAGCAGGATAATGGGAAGGGTAGCGGTTACCTGCCGTATGCGGCGAAGCACCTCTAGACCGCTCAATTCCGGCAGCATGACGTCAAGCAGGATAAGCTCCCAGTCCTCCGACTCGTCTAAGGCTGCATTTAGTCCAGAGCGCCCATCTGCTCTTATATGTACCTCATAGCCCTCATGCTCCAGCTCCAGCTGAAGCACCCTAGCGATGCGTTCTTCGTCCTCAATTAGCAATATGCGGCTCATGGCGGATAGATTTCACTCCTAACGGGTCGCTGATGGTCAGCGGTGTCGATTCGTTCTTTATTTTCTCTATTCGGTACATTTACATACATATGTGAAAAGCCCAGTCTTTGGGGAGTGTCTCGTTAGCGTTCATTAGCCTAGTCCGCGTTCCGCCTTTGTGACATAAAATAACGCATAGAAGACTGATGAAGGAGTAGGACAAATGAGCATAACTCCAAAAAAGAAAGTGCGCATCAAAACTAACCAAAAAGTAGCGATTTTACTGCAAGACCACGATGCTACCGCAAAAGTCTATGTAGAGATTCAAGGGGAGTTCAAATCCCGGGAGGTTATGGTTGAGGCGCTAAAACGTTTAGAAGACGGATTGATCTACGCAGACGAGAATTGTACAGAGTTAATCGAGAGTGAGTATATTGAAGTTTTCCCTAAAAAAACCCCGTATCGCCGAGAAGAAGAGGATTTCATCTTCCTCATTGACCGTGCGTATGCAGAAGACTACGTCGTATCAGCCAAAATTATCAAATAAGGTTAAGGCATATGAAAAACCCCCTATCGATAGATCTAAAGGCCAAAGCCTTCGAGAACTGTCAATAAGGGGTCTTTTTAATTGAGAATATTAGTTTTTATGAACAATAGGAGCCGTTTCTACGGAAGTCAATCGGTCATAGAAATCTACAAAGTTATTTCTTTCATCTGAGCTAAGTTGAGCCATAGCCGTACGCGGATGCTCATCAAGCGCTCCTACGATCATGTAAGGAATGAGATAGCCCCAATCCCATTTTTGGCGCATAGTAATCATGTGTTTCTCGATAATTTCTAGTACTGGACGAATGTCGTAACGTGCTCCTTTTAAATAGCTAAGAAGTAGTTCCGTCGTACAGTTTCCTGCTGCGCGGCCCATTCCATATACGGAGGAATCAAGGAAAGACACGCCTTTGGAAGCAGCTGCAATTGTGTTTGCGAAAGCAAGCTGCAGGTTGTTGTGCATGTGTAACCCAAGTTCTTTCTCAGGAAGCAGACGTTGGAACTTCGTTACGAGGTAGTCAATGTCTTTATGATCCATGCTGCCGTAGGAGTCTACGATATAGACAACGTCAACAGGGCTTTTATTAATTTCTTCGAAAGCTTCAACCAGTTCATTTTCCATTACGTGGGAAAGCGCCATAATGTTAATGGATGTTTCGTAGCCCATGTTATTGAACTTTTGAACAAGCTCAAGGCCTTTATCAACGTCTTTGATGTAACAAGCAACGCGGATCAGGTCAAGTAAGCTGTCTTCACGAGGTAAAATGTCGTTCTCATCGACACGGCCGATATCTACGAGAGCAGATAGTTTTGTATCGGTTTTTTTGGTAATAACGTCACGAAGGAAGGACTCATTCAAGAATCTCCAAGGACCGGACGCTCCGCCTTTGAGCAGCTTTTCCGAGTTTTTATAACCAATTTCCATATATTCTACACCGGCTGCGCTTAAGCCGCGATACATGTCTTGTACAAATTCCACGCTAAAATCCCAATCATTCACCAAACCGCCGTCCCGAATCGTACAATCCAAAATCTTGTGTTGATGCTGCTTAACCATACTCGTATTGCCCCTTTCGACTGCTTATATCGCTTCTGATTTTGCTATATTATCACTTATGTAGAGGCTGCTTGTCAATGCAGCAGTGTGCGTTTGCGACAACTTTTGCAGGGGGGATATGGTAAAATATGAGGAGGAGTACTAGATTACTTGAAGGGGCCTAAGTGAATGAATCGTAATGAGTGGTCATTAGCAAGAGAGGTTGCTGTTAAAGCTGCAACGAAAGCAGGAGAACTGGCGAGAGAGCGTTTCGGAGGTAAGCTGACCATTCAGCATAAGGATGATCGCGGTGATTTGGTCACCGAAGTAGATGTGCAGGCGGATCGTTTGATTGTGGAAGACATCCTTGCGGTGTTTCCGAGTCATCGTATATATAGTGAAGAAGCGGGTGAAGGAGGGGCAGTCAGCGATTGGGTTTGGCATGTCGATCCGCTGGATGGAACGAATAATTTCGCCTTGGGCATACCGCTTTATGGCGTTTGCATCTCTTTGAGTTATCAGGGACAAATTGTCCTTGGGGTAATCCGTGATTCGGTTTTGGGGCTAAATTATGTTGCTGTTAAAGACGAAGGTGCTTGGCAGGAGGATGTTGAACTTGAGGCGAAGCCGAAAGGAGTGTTGGTCAAGTCCACAATTTCATGGATTCAAGGCCATGGGGTTGGCAAGGACGATCATAGAGCGTTGAGACTAAGGCATCATCTAGAGCATTCGGTTAAAAGAGTGCTGCGCATGTGGGCGCCGTCATTGACCTGGGCGATGCTCGCTAGAGGCGACCTTCATGGTGTCGTGCTGTACAACTCCGAAGGCGAGGACTTGTACGCGGGTTTGCTGCTCGCGCAGGAGGCCGGCGTGAAGGTGACGGATTTCGCGGGTAATCCGGTAGCTATGCTTGGCGGTGCGGTTGCTGTGGTAGGTAGAGGGATAAGTGCGGGTGCGAGTGCGGGTGCGAGTGCGGGTGCGGGTGCTAGTGCGAGTGCAGGTGCGAGTGCAGGTGCAAGTGCAAGTGCAAGTGCAAGTGTAGAAATATGTACGGGGACAAATTCAGGTAGAAATGGAGATACAATTGCAGGTACAAATGCGCGTACAAATGAAGGGACAAATGCAGGTGTGAGAACAAGCTTCGAAGAGGGGAGAGAGATGGCACAGGCGGTTTACCTCGTGGCTGCTGTGCCAGAATATCATGCGGAGCTGCTGGCATTCGTGCAGGAAGCCATCAACGCAGAATAAAGTGGGAACAATTTGTAGATGATAATGGCATACTTTGCATGTTGAGGAAGAAAGGATGCTGTGCGATGAAGAGCTTTGTTCCTATATTTTTTGAATTTGAGAAGGAGCGGGATGCGCTTCTTGCGCTTGATACGCTGGACGAGCTCGGCTACAAGCCGGAATTACTGGGTGGAGAGATGTCCACGGTGCATATCCATCTTGATGCACAGGAGATAACCTCTGCGCTAGAAATTGCGCAATCACACGGCGGGCGCTTAGTGGATCGCCCGCAGGCTGAGTCAGAGCAAGCGATATACTCCATGGCGTACGATCTGGAGGGTTCCATCCGCATTCCGGCCCACACCGTGAATGAGGATTGGTCCGAGAGCTACGCTGAGGCGAACGCATCGCCCGTAACCGACGCAGTGCCGAGCGAGGAAGAGGCAGCCTTTGACCCGTCTGCTGACGACTACAACCATTTCAGCGCCGGTATTCGGATGTGAATTGGAGCGGGAGTCGGCGCTGAAGCTAAAGTGAGCGAATTCCGTGCGAATGAGCGAGCTTATGAGTCGAATGAACGAGGTGCAGCCAGCGAGGGGCAACCGACGCATGGCGCAAGAAAACCGAGCTGGTCGCGCGAAAGCAGAGCCATAGCGATGAAAAACATCGCTAACTCGCGCCCGCGGCCGAGCAAGCCCCTCATAAGGATGAAAAACATCCTTATGTTGGTTGAAACCCACGCGAGGCGCGTGAAAGCAGAGCCATAGCGATGAAAAACATCGCTAACTCGCGACCGCGGTCGAGCAAGCCCGCCATAAGGATGAAAAACATCCTTATGTTGGTTGAAACCCGCGCGAGGCGCGGGAAAGCATAGCCATAGCGATGAAAAACATCGCTAACTCGCGCCCGCGGCTGAGCAAGCACAACATAAGGATGAAAAACACACTACAAATGCATCAAACCTAACATGAAAATATTGTTAGAATAATTTCCTATATAAGGAATAATATGATGTATTTTCGTGGACGAATACAA
>NZ_LMRY01000051.1:0-13122 GCF_001427935.1 Paenibacillus sp. Soil724D2 | reverse complement strand
ATTAGGCAATAAGTCCCCGTATTGGTTCGAAAAAAACTACTACAAGCAACTTCAGGCTTCATAAAGTTGTGTCTACTTTCTTGACAGAAGTTCAAAATAGCTCAGAAGAGCTGGTTTTGGAGCATTCTGTTGGATTAACTCCAATGAAAGTGGGCAAATAAGGTGAATGAGCCTGATTTGATTGTATTTTATCCAATGGAGCAAATGAGGGGAGAATGTCGGTTATGCATGAACAAGATATTTACCGTATGGCAATTGAAGGGGCGCTATCTCGTGGACTGGATCGCGGAGTATGTGAAAGCGCATTGGGTCGTATGCCAAGGTGCAGATGATAGAGGTGCCGGACGATAAGGCACCAGAGAACATGAGCCCTGCTGAGGAGCAGTAGGTGCGTATGAAGGAGAGCAATCAGCTGGCCTTCGTGATCTGCGGCTTGTTGGAGCTATCGAGCGAGCTGCCGGAGGAGCTGTGTGGCTACGGGGGAAGCCCGGTTTAGGCTGAGAGGATGATTTTCATCGCTAAAGTAGCTTATGGGCGCATGCGAGTGAGTGTAGCGATGAAAAACATCGCTAGAGTAGCAGGAAGAGTACCGAACTAGTTAAAGTGCGAGCTGAGAGGATGATTTTCATCGTTAAAGTTGCTTATGAGTGCGCACGAGTGAGTGTAGCGATGAAAAACATCGCTAGAGTAGCAGGAAGAGTGCCTAAATGGTTAAAGTGCGAGCTGAAACGATGATTTTCATCGTTAGAGTCGTGTATGAGCGCGCACGAGTACGTGTAGCGATGAAAAACATCGCTAAAGTAACAAGAAGAGTGCCCAACTGGTTAAAGTGCGAGCGGAGCGGATAATCATCGCCCCGACCGATAATCATCATCTCACAACCCATGCCAAACGGGGTCTAAATGAGTAAATGATTATTTCGGTACCTCCCTGCGGGCGTGTAGTGTGGAATTTGTAGCACACAACAATTTCGCGGAGGTCTAACCAATATGAAGAGAAAATTAGTCTCGATTCCACTTAGCGTTCTGCTTGTTTCCAGCTTTGCGCTGGCAGCTTGTTCAGACGGGGGGAAGTCAACTCCTGCAGCTACGACTGGCGCGGTGGCGGTGGAGTCACCTAAAGCAATGGCAGACAACAAACCGACGGCGATCACGATTATGGCACCGCTGAACACAGCGCAAACGCCGCCAGATACGATCATTAAAGAACTCGAAAAGCTGACGAACACGAAGCTAACGTATCAATTTTTCCCGGCGGATACGTATGAGGAGAAGCTGAATACAACATTTGCAACAGGGGCACTGCCGCAAGTCACTTACCTGAAAAATCAGGCGACATTTATTCAGATGAAATCAGCCATTCGTGACGGGCAATTCTGGGAAATTGGTCCTTTGCTGAAGGACTTCCCGAACCTGAGTAAATTGAAATCCACGACAAATGATAATACGAAAGTGGATGGCAAGCTCTATACGCTATATCGCGGTGTAGACATTGCCCGTCAAGGCCTCATCTATCGGAAAGATTGGGCGGATAAGCTGGGACTGAAGCCACCTGCAACAACGGATGATTTGGTTGCTATGATGAAGGCGTTCACTGAAAATGATCCTGACGGCAATGGCAAAAAGGATACCATCGGCTTAACGGATCGTAACGATCTCGTTTACGGATCATTCAAAACCGTTGCCACTTGGTTAGGCGTACCGAACAATTGGGGCCTTAAAGATGGCAAGCTGCAGCCAGAGTTTATGTTCCCAGAATATGTAGCGACAATGGATTACTACAAGAAGCTGCGTGACGGTGGACTGATCAACAAGGACTTCGCGGCTACAAGTAAAACGGATCAACAAAAGCTGTTCACCAATGGTACAGCGGGTATGTACATCGGTGCCATGACGGATGTTTCATCTCTCAATAAAGATTTGATCAAAAACGTGCCTACAGCAGTGGTAGATGTGCACAGTATGGTGGCTGGGCCAAGCGGTAAATTTGCAGCATGGGCTCTTCCTGGTTATGCAAACGTCGTTCTGTTCCCGAAATCCGCTACGAAAACAGAAGCTGAGCTAAAGAAGGTCTTGGCCTTCTTTGACAAAATGATGACGCCTGAAGTTGCCAACGTTGCAAACTGGGGCATTAAAGATGCTAACTACAGCGTAATCGACAACAAAGCAAAGAAGCTGGATGAAGAGAAATGGACACGCGAAGTCAAGCCTTTCACGGACGCGGCCATAGGTGATGAAGATACTTCCGGCAGATACTTGGGTATTCCTACGATTCCTGCTCAAGGTAAGGCGGATGAACTTAAGATTGCCAATCTGAAGTTTGCTGTGCAGGATCCGGTAACGGCTCTGGATTCGAAAACGAACCAGGAGAAAGGCGCTCAACTTCAAGATGTGATTAAAGATGCAACGAACAAATATATCTACGGCACGATCGATAAGGCTGGTTTTGATAAGGCTATTGAAGATTGGAAGAGTCGTGGAGGCAGCAAAATTATCGAGGAATACAACGCTGTTTATAAAAAATAAAGTTATGACAGCAAATTATACAGGTTGAATGCGGGGAGGCTGCTGTGTCATCAGTAGCAGTCTTCTCGGTTTGAATGAATCGTTCGGAAAGGAAGAAACCGTATGCAGGAAGTGAATGTAGCACAACGTGTGGTGGCTAGGAAACAAAGCAGTGAACTGGGTAGACGACTCTGGAAAAACAAATGGATCTACGTCATGCTGCTGCCGGGAGTCTTATACTTTCTCGTTTTCAAATATATCCCTATGTACGGATTGATCATTTCATTTCAGAATTATAAACCTTTTAAAGGGATTAGCGGGAGTGAATGGGTTGGATTAGAGCATTTTCGGCGGTTGTTTACAGAGCCTGATTTCTTGATTATTTTAAGCAATACGTTAATTTTATTTGTCATGAATCTCTTGTTTTATTTCCCGATTCCGATCATTCTGGCACTCATGCTAAATGAAGTCAAAGGGGATCTTTTCAAAAAAGTATTTCAAACGATCGTCTATCTGCCACACTTTATGTCATGGGTTATTATTGTCTCGATCAGTTTCGTTATGCTGACGATGGACGGCGGAATTATCAACGATATTATTGAGTTTTTTGGATTTGAAAAGATCAATTTCTTGTTAGCTCCCGAATGGTTCAGACCGATCTATATTCTTCAAGTGATTTGGAGAGAAGCGGGTTGGGGCACGATTATTTATCTGGCGGCGATTGCTTCCATTGATCCTCAGTTGTATGAGGCTGCGCGTATGGATGGTGCAGGACGGATTAGACAAATGTGGCATATTACTTTGCCTGCTATTCGAAGTGTCATCATTGTTTTATTAATTTTGAAAATTGGTGCGGTTCTCGAACTCGGTTTTGAACATGTCTACTTGCTTCTCAACTCCATGAACCGAGATGTTGCTGAGATCATTGATACTTATGTATATACAGCAGGGTTAAAACAAGGGCAGTTCAGTTACAGTGCTGCAATCGGATTGTTCAAATCGTTTATTGGACTTGTGCTGGTTATGTTAGTTAACCGAATTGCCAAGAAGATGGGCGAAGAGGGCGTTTATTAGTGCTTACGAAGCAAGTTTTGCTAACGCAAAACTCAGTAGCGCTTACGAAGTAAGTTTTGCTAAAGCAAAACTCTAAGGAGGTTCTACCATGGTTGAAGATACATCGCTAGGCGGCAGAATGTTTGGCATCATCAACTATTTGTTGCTAACGATCATTGGTCTCATTACGCTTATCCCCTTTGTACACGTTGTAGCGGGTTCCTTTACGACAAGTGCGGAAATGGCGGCCAAGAAATTTGTCATCATTCCGACGGATTGGAGCATAGAGGCATATCGATTCATTTTCTCAACGAATACGATTTTTAAAGCCATGGGTGTTTCGATTGGCACCACGCTTGCGGGAACGATTATCAGTATGTTTATCACAGCTCTTATGGCATATGGTTTGTCCCGTAGAGACGTTGATGGAAGAAAAATCATTATGTTTCTTGTTGTGTTTACGATGTTGTTTCACGGCGGATTGGTTCCGACCTTCCTAGTTGTGAAGGAACTGGGGATGATCGACAGCTATGCATCGTTGATTCTTCCATCTGCGATCAGTGCCTTTAATTTAATTATTTTGAAAAATTTCTTTCAAAACATTCCAGAGGGACTCGAAGAGTCTGCCAAGATCGATGGCTGCAGCGACTTTGGCATCTTGTTCCGAATTGTGCTGCCCTTATCGATGCCGGCTATTGCAACCATCTCGCTATTTTATGCTGTGACATATTGGAATACGTACCTCAGCGCTATTCTTTACTTGAATGAGAGCACCAAGTGGCCGATTCAGGTTCTCCTCAGACAAATTGTAGTGCTCGCCAGCGGGATGGATGTCAGTGCGGATTTGGATAGTGTCACACCGCCTCCTGCACAATCGATTAAGATGGCAGTTATCGTCGTTGCGACTTTACCGATCTTGTGCGTGTATCCGTTCTTGCAAAAGCACTTTGCTAAAGGGGCTATGATCGGCTCCATTAAGGGTTAAGGAAATGCCTTTCGTGCGGCAGGTTTGCTTCTTTTTATGCTAACGGCTGGACAGATTGATCATGTATGGCATCCTTGGATTATTGTATTGGTCATGCTTATTCAAGTTGGAATCCGTCAGTTGATTCACAAAACACTTAGGAATAGAGAGGGGATTATGATGACTCATCATTTTGTGAAATCACCCATCGAATGGGCACGAGCTGCCTGCGATTCAATTATGAGCACGTACACGCCGATAGAGCTCCCGCCTGCTGAGCGCTGGCATTACCACCAAGGTGTTTTCTTATGCGGCATGGAAATGCTGTGGGAAGCTGAACAAGATGATCGCTATGACGCCTATATTCAGGCGTATGTCGATGGTTTGATTGACGAACACGGCAATCTATATTTCGCACGGGATGAGCTGGATGCGGTTCAAGCGGGGCTTTTGTTATTCCGATTGGAACAACAGACAGGACACAGCAAATACCGTATCGCTGCGGATAAGCTGAGAAATTTGCTGAACACGCTGAATCTCACTTCGGAGGGCGGTTACTGGCATAAAGATAAATATGCCTACAATATGTGGTTGGACGGTTTGTATATGGCAGGTGTCTTTTCATTGAAGTATGCGAATGCTTACGGTGATGATGCATTGCGCTCCACGGTGCTGCATCAAGAGAAACTGATGCGCAAATATATGAAAGATGAAGAAACAGGGTTGCTTTACCACGCGTGGGATGAAAGCCGGAAGATGCCGTGGGCGAATGCGGAAACTGGCTGTTCACCGGAATTTTGGGGACGCTCACTGGGCTGGTATGGCCTAGCGGTTACACAATTCCTTGATGAGCTCCCAGCGGACGAACCAGGGCGCGAAGAGTTAGTTAACTCGCTGCGTGATTTCGTTCATGCCTTGATTCGATATCAGGATACGGAAAGCGGATTGTGGTATCAAATCGTTGATAAGGGTGATCAGCCGGATAACTGGCTGGAGACATCCTGTACCAATCTGTTCGTATATACGATTGCCAAAGCAATTAAGCACGGGGTTGTCGGCCAAGAATGTGTGGACGCAGCGGTGAAGGGATATGAAGGACTGATCCGAACACTGAAGTTCGACGAGCAGGAGCGGGTGATTCTGCCACTCATCTGTATCGGAACGTCAGCAGGCGATTATGAGAACTATGTGACTCGTCCGACTAGTGAGAACGATCTGCATGGCGTTGGCACATTCGTGATGGCGTGTGTAGAAATGGAGTCACTCATGAAGTAAGAATGCTATGAGCTTTTGTGCTAAAAAGGCTGGACACAACTTCGTGTTCAGCCTTTTTTTTACCCTTGCACGAAATCTACTAAATCGTTATTGCCTTTGATCACAATTTAGAATTTCTGTGGGATAGTACCTTTTGGTGAAAGTAAGCTGCTACCAGTAACAAACTAGGTATTACAAATTGTAAAGGAAGTTGAACATAGGTCATGTTAAATTTAAAACCTATAGATAGGTGCTCGGCATATGTCTTTGTCATGACATGACCAAGAGGGGCAATAATCGCTGCAATCGGAATAAGAACGTAATGGTAACTCTTCAAATTAAATAAATGGGCTGTTCCAGCCGCGGCACCATAGATGTAAACACCAACTTTGAAAAACCCCCCTGCTACCATTAGCAGAATGACCACTGCATCAATCCGCTCAAGAAAATCCGCCACCGAGGCCATTCGTATCGTCGACAAAAGAGGATAATTTAACATACCGTACAACTGAGCTCCAATAACAGAGATCATGCCTATTATATTAAGTGATAATAAAACTCCTGCTGTCAAAACGGCAGTCATCCCCACCTTTTTAAGCTTTGCATTATCTTTTACCGTTGGCCAAATCATAGTGAATACGACTAATTCACCAAAAGGAAGGCTGGTAAGGGTTGGGAATGACTCTTTCCATACGTTTTTTATTCCTGTACCGAGTACAGGTGTAAGCTGTTTTAGGTCTACAACTCCTGAAGCATAAACAATGATCCATGTGCCAAAGGATATTAACAGAACGCCGGGAACCACCATTTCGGCCATTCGTCCAAATACTTCAATGCCACCGCGGAGCGTATAAATAATGACGGCAACAAAACTTGCAAGAATAAAAATTTCTGGGGTTCCAACTAAGATGGTAGAAAGCATAAGATCGGAGAAGTCTCGGCTGATCCTTGCAGCTTGAGAGGTGAAATAAATAATATAAGTGATACTGAGTGGATATCCAATGTACCTGCCTGCAACTTTTTGAATGATTTGGATCAAGGAATCATTTGGATAATACCCAGACAACTTGGTGAAGACGGACATTAAAATAAGCCCAAGAACCATGCCTATTAATACGGCGAGCCAAGCATCTTGTTTAGCTTCCGCTCCTAACGCAAAAATGACAGCACTTCCTATTTCAAAAGCTATCATCATTAGAAAGAGTTGTTTGATACCTATTTTCTCCTGATTCATATCGCCCTCACCTTAACATCGTACATAGAATTTACTCTCAAGCCATATCAAGTCATCCTATTTCTTTGAATTAGATATCATTATTAGCGTTCGTCTTCTTTTTAAACGAAAGTGGTAGGAATTAGGTATTATTTACCTTCATTTGTCGAAAGATAATAGTTGGAAATTGAAAAAAGAACAACTCACTTGTTAGAGGAGAAATGATGAAGAATATTCGTAATTTATTTTTTTCCTCCGTGCTCATCGCTTTTATTGGATGGTGTATGTATTTCTACTTACAGGAAATTACGTCGAAATTAGTAGTACATCCACATTTGTACACTTTCACTGTTTTGGAAATGCTGTTGGCCGCAATGGGAGCCTTCTACATGGTCGTTATGGTTGTTATGCTGATCGGTTATCTTTTCTTAACGGTTGTGAAAAAATAAAGGTTTAAAGGTGAGGGGATTTAGCATGGGAAAAGGGTCATTACGTTGGTTGAAAAGTTTATTGGCCTCTAAACGAAAGCCCGCGAACTTTGTTGAACAATCTGCCGCAATCCTCACGAAACCCATGGAAAGTGACCTGCTTAGCACGAATCTTTTACAGAATGTTGGACAATTGAAAACGATCTTTGATCGTTCTTCAGACATTGTGTTTAGGGATTTTCAAGTAGGTGAGACGCAAAAGGGGACGATTCTTTTTTTAGACGGCCTTGTCAATATGAAATTGATTGATGATGATGTCATAAAACCTCTAATGGCATACGGGAAAAATCATTTGACACAACTTATATGTCATTATGAGGAAATGGAAAATTTGCTTCGGAATCAAGTGATTTCTGCTGCGCAAGTAAGCAGTGGGGCGAATTTTCAAGATGTGATAAATCATGTGTTGTCCGGGGATACCGCATTGATTCTTGACGGTTTCGATCAGGCTTTATTCGTCAGTGCAAGAGAATGGGAGTCTCGTTCGGTTGAAGAACCAGCAACAGAAGCGGTGATCCGCGGTCCTAGGGATGGATTTACGGAAAACCTGCGGACCAATACCAGCCTTATTCGAAGGAGATTGAAAACTCCTCAGTTGAAGATGGAAGCGATGAAAGTAGGACGGTTATCACAAACGGAGATCGTCATTACATACTTGGATCATATTGCTGATGAAGCCCTGGTAGCGGAAGTCCGTGAAAGAATCGGCAGGATTGACATCGATGCGATTCTCGAAAGCGGGTATATCGAGGAATTCATTGAAGACACTCCGAGTTCCATTTTCCCTCAGGTGCAGAGCACAGAAAGACCAGATAAAGTCGTTGGCAATTTATTGGAAGGGAAAGTAGCGATTATTATCGATAATACGCCTTTTGCCCTGTATGTTCCGGTTACTTTTTATGAAATGCTGCAGGCGAGTGAAGATTATTATGGGCGCTTTATGATCTCGACGGCGATCCGCTGGATACGCTTTTTGTTTCTGGTGATTGCCTTGTTTTTGCCATCTTTGTATATTGCTTTATTAACATTTCATCAGGAATTGGTTCCGTCAAGCCTGTTATACAGTGTGGCGTCCTCCCGTGAAACGGTTCCCTTTCCGGCTATAATTGAAGCATTGTTAATGGAAATAGCCTTTGAAGGATTGCGCGAAGCTGGTGTGCGTTTGCCTAGGCCGGTAGGACAGTCGGTAAGTATTGTCGGAGCTTTGGTGATTGGTCAAGCTGCTGTTCAGGCGGGCATTGTTTCCGCCCCCATGGTTATTGTCGTATCCATCACCGGTATCGCTTCTTTTATCATTCCCAGCTTTAGCCAGGCAGTCGCGATCAGAATGCTGCGTTTTCCGATGATGTTTCTAGCGGGATCACTGGGGTTATATGGCATACTATTAGGCGTATTGTTTATCATGAGCCATATGTGCCGCCTTCGATCATTCGGTATGCCCTATTTGTCACCTTTGGCCCCTTTACATTTTGGTGACTTTAAAGATGTGCTTGTACGGGCGCCTTGGTGGAGTATGACGAATCGTCCGGAAGAAGGAGCAAAAAGAAACCCGCAGCGAATGAAAAGGTCCATGCGTCCCGGTCAGCCGACCCGCAAGGAGTAGGATTTTCTACGGAAGGGTAATGTTGGATGAAAAAACGGATTTTATTGGGATTGATCCTTTTGATGATGCCGATTCTCTCGGGCTGCTGGAGCCGGATAGAAGTCAATGATCTAGCATTTGTAACCGCAGCAGGAATCGATAAAACGGAGGATGGTAAAATCCGTTTAGCGCTGCAGATCGCTATTCCGCGAATGTTAGGCGCTGCAGGCCAAGGGGGCTCTAGCGGGGAGAAAGGTATAGGAGCTAAAGCTGTATGGGTCGCTTCAGAAAAGGGGGAATCGATTCTGGATGCCTATCGAAGACTCCAAGAGAAACTGCCGCGCCGCATTTTCTTTTCTCACAGCGGTATTATCGTTATTGGCGAACAAATGGCTCAAGACGGAGTTTCTCCGATACTCGATTTTTTTATTAGACAACGGGAAGCGCGAATGCGCAGTTACATACTTTTTACCAAGGGAGAGGCTTTAAAGATTCTAAAGTTTATCCCTAAACTCGAAAGAATACCATCGGAAGTCATGAGGGAGGAAGTGAAACAGCACATTGGCGTAAGGATAAATCTAAAGGAGTTTGTCCACATGCTTGTAACAGAAGGCGTGGAACCGGTTGCTGCCGAAATGGAAATTGTATCTTCGAATTTAATGAATGAAGAGGATTCAAAGGCACCATCTGTGTCGAATGTAGAAACCAACCTATCGCTCAATGGATCCGCGATATTCAAAAAGGATAAATTAATTGGTTGGATGAATGACCTAGAGACGAGAGGGGTTCTCTGGCTTCGCAAGGAAATGAAAACCGGTGTTGTCACGGTAAACATTCCGAAGGAAAAGGGAAATGGAAAAATCAGTGTTTTAATACTGAAGGCCAAGACCCAAATCACTCCGATTCTTAAGGATGGAGAAATAACCATGGAAGTGAAAGTAAGTGCTGAGAATGATCTTTATGAGAATAACTCGAAATTGGATGTAAGTGATCCAAAAGTAATTCATTTTGTGGAAAAAGAATTGGAAGAGGATCTCAAAAAAAGAATTCAGTTGGTACTTGATATGGCACAGAAAAAATTTAAATCAGACATTTTCGGATTTGGAGTCGCTGTCGAACGGAAATATCCAAAAGCGTGGAAAAGTAAGTTTAAAAAGCAATGGGAGGAGGATTTTCCCAAGCTTAAAGTCAATATCATTACTGATTTGACGGTAAACCGTACAGGTTTAACGAATAAACCTTTAATTTTGAAAGAGAAGGAGTCCGAAAGTTAATGAAAGTCATCCTGATTGTAGTTCTTTTTGTACTACTTGCTTCTCGAGATGTGCCCGGAATGAGGAACAAAAAGTATCGTAAAGATATGCTTATATACAGTTTTTTGATGATGGCAGGGATGACCTTGAGTTTTCTTGCTGTTTTCCATCTTTACCTTCCGATCTGGCCGCGAGGTTAAAGGAGTATTGTACATCAATAGTAACAGGAAGTTGAATGAGGGGGCGTCCATCGGGACGTCCTTTTCATGTTTCTTACGTTAGTTGAATGATAATTTAAGGAATCCCGAATAAACCAAACTATGATAAAATAAAACCTAATTCATAGAAATACGCATAGACTCAGAGTTTGCTAGGGACGGATTAGCCGGAGCGCGTCATCAGGAGGTACAGGATATGAAAAGAACGTTAGCCGTAAGCGATATACATGGCTGTGTGGATGAATTCAAGCAATTACTCGATAAAGTAAATTTTAATGCCGAAGAAGACCAGCTCGTGCTGCTTGGTGATTACGTGGATCGGGGGCCGCAAAGTCGGGAAACCGTGGAATTAGTTATGCATTTGGTGCGCGAAAAGGGAGCGATTGCGCTCAAAGGGAATCATGACCAACGTTTTGTAGATGTTCTGGGGGACGTAGATTCATTGACGGAAATGAAGTTTTTTGAACATGGTGGTATCCAAACGTTTAAAAGCTTCTGCGGTGCCGAGGAGCTTGATTTGAAGCAATCGAAAGAACGAATTCGAGCAAAGTTCAGCGATCATATTTCATTTCTAAATAATCTTCCGTTCTATCACGAGGATGAGACTCACATTTATGTTCATGCTGGGCTTAACCCCGCATTTTTGGATTGGAAAACCCAGCCAGAAAGGGACTTTATGTGGATTAGAGCTCCTTTTGTCCAGCAGCGAACCGTCGTAAAAAAAACAGTCGTTTTTGGGCATACGCCGGCTAAGGATATTCATGGGAAAGCAGATGTATGGTTCGATCGTGATAAAATCGGCATTGATGGCGGCTGCGCATACGGCTTGCAAATCAATTGTCTGGAAATCAAGGGCAGAAATCAGTACAAGACCTATTCGGTTGCTTCCAAAGGGAGTTGGAAATAATCGATGGGATCGCATCGGGCGAGTCCTTTAGCAAGAAAGGTCAAGAACCGT
Source organism: Paenibacillus sp. Soil724D2 (assembly GCF_001427935.1). NCBI lineage: Bacteria > Bacillati > Bacillota > Bacilli > Caryophanales > Paenibacillaceae > Paenibacillus > Paenibacillus sp. Soil724D2. Next base: position 1,635 of record NZ_LMRY01000051.1, on the reverse strand, counting down.
TATTATAAATAGCTTACACTTTGTTTAGAAGGCTGGAGGGGGGCAACCGATGGGCACCGATTACTTTGTGCAGATTCAGAAGACTTTGGATTATATTGAAGATCACCTATCCGAGCCTTTATCTGTTGCTTGTTTAGCTCAAGTCGCTTGTTTCTCTGACTTCCATTTTCATAGAGTCTTTCAAACCATGGTGGGAGAAGCTGTGATGGAGTATGTTCGGAAAAGAAGATTAGCGAGCGCGGCATATCAGATCGCACATACGGAGAAGAAGTTAATCGATATTGCCCTCGACAATGGGTTCCAGTCCCACGAGAATTTCACTCGAGCATTTAAAAAAGTTTTTGAACGTACGCCGCTAGCTTACCGTAAACAAGGCATACTGACGCCAGTTTATGCGAAAGCGAATTTGCTGCAAAGAAAATTCAACCCAAAGCGGAGAGACTTTGAGCTACGCTCAAAGATCCCTATATTAGGAGGAATTCGAATGGAATATCAACTGAAGACGAAGCCTGCTTTTAAACTGATTGGCTATGAACTGAAAACGTCCTGCAAAGAGGGAAGGAACCATCGTGAAATACCCGCATTCTGGGGCTCGTATCTACAAGAGGGCAAGGGGAATCGCATTCCCAATCGTGTACATGCAGATTCACGAGTTGAGCTGGGGATTTGTACGGATTTCAACATGGAGACTGGGGATTTAAGTTATATCATCGGAATGGAGGCCACTGGTTTTGAAGATGTGCCAGCCGATTTGGTAAGCCGTGAATTTCCGGAGGCAAGGTATGTGGTGTTTACGACACCTAAGGTCACTCAAGATCAATTCGTTGCATCCATTCAGAGCACTTGGAAGTCCATTTTCGAAGAATGGTTTCCTCATTCCGGCTATGAACATGCAGGTGGCGCGGAGTTCGAACTGTATGATGAACGTTGTAACCCATCCAAAAATGAGCTTATCCAAATGGACATATATATCCCGATCAAGGAAAAATAGAGCAGCATGTCTGTAACAAATAGGAATCATTTGTAACCAAAATGACATCTGGTTTTCATCTGGCTTTAAGGTTCGGGGCCTATACTGAAATTCGACCCCCTTTTTAAATATATATACTTGAAGACCCGCAGCCCGTTGCTGTGGGTCTCTTTTTTTAAGATAAGGCCTGATATCCGCGCTGTGTGTGGCTTGTAACGATGTTTTACATCGTTACAGATGTCTCAGCCATGGCTCTAGCGCGCTAGAACGATGATTTTCATCGTTGCAGATGATATAAGGCCTGATATCTGCGCTGCGTGAGGCTTGTAACGATGTTTTACATCGTTACAGATGTCTCAGCCGTGGCTGTAGCGCGCTGCAACAATGATTTTCATCGTTACAGATGAAAACAGTGCTTGCACCTGCGCTGTGTGCAACTTGTAACGATGTTTTACATCGTTACAGATGTCTCAGCCGTGGCTGTCGCTCGCTGCAACAATGATTTTCATCGTTGCAGATGAAAACAGTGCTTGCACCTGCGCTGTGTGTGGCTTGTAACGATGTTTTACACACTAAGCATGCATCAAACCTAACATCGTAGAATAGTTTAATTGCGATCAAAGGTTATCCACAAAAAATAACATATTATTACATCTGGACTTTAT
>NZ_LMRY01000050.1:0-14643 GCF_001427935.1 Paenibacillus sp. Soil724D2 | reverse complement strand
TGGAAGACCGATCGATATTCTATAAAGCAATGTAACTGTTAGCACAAAGAAGCAATCTTACGAAAATTGGCTTTTTTAACGGGAAGACTCCAGAATTCGGGGGCCTAGCCGGAACGTACAACATTGCTAACCAATATAGACCATTACCCTTCACAATGTTACTGAATGAATCATCAGTTTCTTTTTGCAACATTCGTGGTGGAGAACGCGGATTAGCTTGCCTAAGGTTGTACAAAGCCCATCACCATTTTTAACATCTGAATGACCTTCACTCCGCATAATTTAATAAATAGAAATGGGGAATCCTCTGCAGTAGCATGTAATCCTTGAGAAAAATCTTTTTCATGATAAATTAAATGGTGAAGGATACAATTAAAGCATGCGAACCAATGTTCAGGGGAGATGTAACAGTTGTCACCGAACCAGGAAAGATCAATGAATTTAAATACATAAAGGAGTACAAAATCCATGACTTTAAATAAAAGAACTCTAAATAAAAGAAATAAGCTAGTCGATGTGAGCAGAACACTAGCGAAGGTTGCAATAGGCGAGGTTTTTGCCGATGTAGTCATTAAGAATGGCACACTCATCAATGTTTATTCTGGTGAATTAATTGAGCATATGGATGTTGCTGTTGCCGCTGGGAGAATTGCATATGTAGGGAAGGCAGACCATACCATTGGGGCTCAAACGGTCGTTATCGACGCCACAGGGAAGTATATGTCTCCAGGATTTTTAGATGGTCATATGCATGTTGAAAGCACCATGCTTTCCGTTACCGAGTTTGCCAAAGCGGCATTAGCCAAAGGAACAACGGGGATTTTTATGGACCCTCATGAAATTGCCAATGTGTTTGGAACAGAAGGTGTAAAGCTGATGCACGAAGAGGGGCAGCAGCTGCCTCTCAAAGTATTCACGACTTTCCCATCCTGCGTACCAGCGACCACGGATTTAGAAGATGCAGGTGCACGCTTAGAAGTGTCCGATATTAAAGAGGGACTGCAGTGGGACAATGTGGTCGGACTAGGCGAAGTCATGAATTTCCCTGGTGTCGTTTACGGCGATCCAAAAATGTGCGGGGAAATTGAAGAAACGATCAAGAGTGGTAAAACCGTCACAGGGCATTTTCCAAGTGATGATGATCGTATGCTGCAAGCTTATTTGGCATCCGGGGTGACATCTGATCACGAAACCGTAACTAGGGAACAAGGTCTCCACAAAGTCCGCATGGGCATGCACCTTATGATTCGTGAAGGCTCGGCCTGGCATGATGTCAAAGAGGTCATTAAGGTGGTAACCGAAGATAAGGTGAACACGGCCAATATTTCGCTCGTCACGGATGACGTTAATCCTCAAACCTTGGTGGAGAAGGGGCATCTCAATCATGTGGTACGCCGCGCGATCGAAGAGGGTGTCGATCCTATAACCGCGATTCAAATGGTAACGATTAATGTGGCGCGTTATTTTAAAATGGAGCAAGATTTGGGCAGCATCACTCCTGGTAAATGTGCTGACATTTTATTTATAGATGATCTAAAGAAGGTCGACCCTTCGACCGTTATTACCGATGGTCAGGTTGCTTTTGATAATGGAAAGCTTACGGTTGATTTCCCTGATTTCGTCTATCCCGAGCACATCCGTAATTCCATGAACGTTAAGCGGGAACTTACAGCTGAGGACTTCAAGCTTGTAAGTCGCAGTAATCAGGATAAGACGAAGGTTAATGTCATTAATATTATCGAAAACAGTGCAAGAACAGAGAAAATGACAGCAATGCTCGGTGTTGAGCAAGGCATCATCCAACCAGATACAGAGCAGGATATTATCCGACTAGCCTGCATCGAGCGACACCGTGGAACGGGTCAAATTTCGCTTGGTTTTACCCATGGCTTTCAATTGAAGGCAGGTGCGGTTGCGTCTACAGTGGCGCATGATAGTCATAATTTAATTGTTATGGGGATCAATGAGCAGGATATGGCTTTCGCAGCAAATGAGCTGGTCAAAATGGGAGGCGGTATGATCGTTGTAGAGAACGGTAAAGTGCTGGCTCAAGTACCTATGACCATCGCAGGCCTCATGTCAGATAAATCATTGCTTGAAGTCGTTAAAGAGGTTGCAGAGCTCGAAAAAGCGTGGAAACAAATTGGCTGCCCGCTGAACGCTCCGTTTATGACATTCTCATTAATTGCTTTACCTGTTATTCCTGAAATTCGGATTTCAAACCGAGGTATTGTCGATGTTACACAGTTCAAGCTAATTGAAGTGGAAATTGGTTAAGTGGCTAAATAAATAGGTCCAAAAGGACCTATCCTTTTTATTCTTTTTAGAAGGATGACGTTCGGCGCGGGAGGTTTGGATGGTTTGCGGGAGGCCGGAAACGAGCTCAGCTTCCATCCTTACTGTGATTTCGGTTTCCTCGATAATCGGCATATCCAGGGTGGTGGCCACCTCATCTCGAATTTGATGCATCAAACTCAATTGCTGTTCAAATTCGTCTACACGTTTGGAAAGCAACATATTCTCTTGTTTTAGCTTTTTTATAAGCTCATATAGTAATTTCATGGTTAGCTTCGGTTTCTCTGATTGCTCATTTTCTTCGTTATTATAAGTGGGAGACAGCAGCAACATCAACTCTTCATCACTGATTAGCTTGTTTGACACAGTATGGCCTCCTTAAATTAATGAATCTCACTGAGCTGCCCATCCGTAAAAAGATAATCTTTGGGAAGAAGTGAAAGATTAATGTTCCGGCTGCAGTCGATATACTGTGGGTATACAACTTTGATGGATTCCTCTTCTTGAATTGAATAGTTAATTGGATAGTTAATGATTTTATTTTTCTTGATTATATCTATAAAAAGATGAAACATGATGGAGATAATTAACAAGCCCGTCGTGCATAGTTCTAAGTTTTGAATCATAAGTTAGTCCTCCTATGAATCTTTTTTCATAGATTAACGGATTAGAACTAAAATGTCGCTCGAAAACCGTTGTCGTTTTGTAAGCTTTTTATGAAGAGTTAGAAGGAATATAAGGCAGAAATAGGGTGATGATGGTATTTTTAAAAGTATATTGTTGTTAAATCTTACGAACTTGTCTATCAATGAAAAAAGAAATAAACTAGATCGACTGGTTTAACTCTCAAAGGATGGAGTGCTCAACATGTTCAGTAAAAATAGTCAGATTCAGACCTATCTAGAGCGTATCGGGTTTAAAGGTTCTCTCGATGGCAGCGCAAAGACACTAGCTGACCTGCAGGAGTGTCATCTGCACACGGTTCCGTACGAAAATCTAGACATTATGAACCGAATAGCTCTATCGTTGGATCCTCAGGATGTATATCAAAAGATTGTCGTGCGTGGACGCGGTGGGTACTGCTTCGAGCTGAATGCATTATTCGGTTGGCTGCTGCGAGAACTTGGCTATTCGGTCACTGACTTGGTTGCTCGATTTTGGCGCGACGAGCCGAACACACCACCGAAACGACGTCATCACGTCCTGAAGGTAGAAGCAGAAGGCACAATTTTCTTGTGCGATGTCGGAGTAGGGGGGATAGTCCCCCGCAGGCCAATAGCGTGGATCGAAGGTCTTGAACAGCATCAAGGCGGAGAGTGCTACCGTCTCGAGCGCGATGCTTATTACGGTTGGATGCTGTGTGAGCAGAAGAACAAGGAATGGAACCGCATTTACTCGTTTACGGAGGAGCCTCAGCTGCCGAAGGATTTTATCTTTGCGACCTTCTGGTGTGAGAACGCCCCGGATTCGATTTTTATCAAAAGCCCAATGGTAGCCATGCGAACCCTGGAGGGGCGGAATACGCTGGCTGGCCGAGAGTTTCGCATCTTCACATCCGCCGGGGTAAGGACTTTCACTCCGCAGAACGAAGAAGACTATAAAGCGGCACTGCAAGAGTATTTTGGTATTCATCTAGATTAATCATTCATGTAGTCATGTACTACAAAGTGGGATTTCCATTTATTCAACGTCGAAGAGGCCCCCGTAAAGGGGACCTTTTTCTTCTTCTAACTTGAAGTAATACGAAATGATTCTAATTACGAAAGTGACAACCTACTGTCTTCACGTTCTAGCTCTTTCTGCTGCTCTTTGGTGAAAGTACTACTTAGCTTCGGTAATCCAGTGTGTTTGTTGATGTAGATAGTTCTTGCAACGCCATGAATGAATTTCATTTGTTTGGTCCATTCTTTAGGGTTGAACATGGACATCAACTCCCTATTTATATAGGTCTCTTGCAAATCTCCACAATAGCATTTTTGAAAGCGCTTTATTTATATAATATGTTCAAAGGGTATGGTTGATGCATCTAGTAAAGTACTTTAGAACAACGCAAAAAAACGCTGAATTAGCGTTCTTCTCGATCCAGCTGCCCAAACAACGAGAGCAGAGACTGTAACGGTTCTGCTGAAGGTACAGGCCACTTAAGGGATAATCCTTTTTTTGCGGAACTTATGCCGTGTTACAAGAAAATGAGATATAATTTATGTATGGAAACTAACAGGAGTTCTTCTATGATCGTAAGTACAAAACTTCATATACCACATATCCGTAACGCTTTGGTTTCACGGCCCAGGCTGATGCACAAGCTGAATGAGGGAATGGATGCGAAGGTGACGCTTGTTTCCGCACAGGCCGGTTACGGCAAAACAACTGCGTTAAGTCAATGGGCGAAACAGTGTAGTGCGCTCGTAGCGTGGGTTTCACTAGATAAGCAGGATAATGATTGGATTCAGTTTTGGAGCTACGTCACAGCTTCCATCCAGGAGAGAGTTCCCGGCTTCGGCAAGGCTGTCTCTTCCCTGCTTGAGAAAGGGCCTTCGGAGTCTTCAGAGACTGTTATCAAAGCACTTTTAAATGAACTAAATCGTTTTACAAACGAAATGGTGATCATTCTTGACGATTATCATGTCATTGAGCTCCCTGCGATCCACGATTCGTTGGTGTATCTGCTTAATTATTTGCCTCCCCATATTCATCTTTACATCGCTAGTCGGACTGATTTGGGGATCCCGACCGCTCGGTTATTGGCTAAAGGTGACTTACACCGAATCGTTATTCAAGACTTGCGGTTTCAATTAGATGAAGGACTTGTTTTTTTTCGGGATATGACCAATTTATTACTAACGAAGGAGCAAGTAACAGAGCTATTCCGCCAGACTGAGGGATGGATCAGCGGTTTGCAGCTAGCAGCGATTTCTTTGAAGCGCAGTAATAATATAGCAGAGTCTATCCATCAATTTAGCGGTCAGCAGCATCATATATCCCATTATTTACTAGAAGAAGTGCTTCAACATCAGTCGGATTCTATGCGCGACTTTTTACTGGAAACGTCTATCTTAAGTCGAATGAATCGATCATTATGCGAGGCTGTAACAGGTAAAATGAACTGTCAAGTACAATTGGAAAGACTAGAGAAGCTGAATTTATTTGTCATTCCTTTAGACGATCAAAGGAATTGGTATCGATATCATCACTTGCTTTCCGATTTTTTGCAACAACAATTGTCCAGAACGTATCCGGATAAATGGAAACAAGCGCATATAAATGCGGCCAATTGGTTGGAGAATCATGGCTTTGAAGAAGAAGCGGTGGAGCATTATTTAGAGGGGAAGCAGTATGCGAACGCCGTTCATTTGATCGAGAAAAATCTTCAAACGTTAGTGCAATCGAAGAGTGTCGCTTTGATTAGATGGGTGTCTGTTTTACCGGAAAACTCTTTTGCGGAGAAGCCTATGATCGAAATGTTCTATATATCCGTATTGCTCGGAGTCGGACAATGGAATTCGGCATTTCAAAGAGTGGAGCAAGCCAAGATTCGGTTTCAAGCGCTTCAGGAGAAATTACCCGATGCAGAATGGAAGCGTACAATGGGTAATATTTACTTTTTTTGTGCGGTCATGTCGTATCTGCAAAAAGATTTGGTACAAACGTCGGCATACTTCGAGTTGGTTGAACAATACATACCGGAAGGAAGTTTCTTCCAAACGATGGGTCGTAACAGATATCAGGGTTATGATGCATTTGATGATCATCTGGCGTTTATAAACGATCTTCATGCGGCGGATGCGTTCTTGTTGAAATGGATTAAAACGTGGGAAACTAAAAAAAAGTATCCTTTTATCGGTTTCTTGTATGTTTCTTATAGCAAATTGCTATATGAGTGGAATCGGTTGGATGAGGCTGAGCTTTATATAAATCAGGCACAAGGACGCAAGGATATGCAGCCTTTTGCGAGGATTCTGATTCAAATTTCCATCAGCGCCTCTCGAATTCAGCAAGCCAAAGGAAACTCAAACCGAGCCTCAGATCTTCTAGAGCAGTTAAAATTGCAAATTAACTCCCCTGATTATGATTTATTGATGTTGAAAATCGAAGCGGAACAAGCGTGTTTGTCCCTTCAGCAAGGCTCCACCCAAGATGCTTTTGATTGGATGCAAGGGTGTGGTCTGGCGCATACGGATGAGGTTTCCATGAATCGCTTGACAGAGTATCTAGCTTTAGCTAGAGTGCTTTCAGCATGTGAACGGACACATGAAGCGTTACACCTATTAGAACGGTTGAATCTTTTATTAAGTAAAGAAGATCGTCTACGGGATCGAATTAAGGCATTAATTTTACAAAGTGTGATGCTTCAGCGTTTGGGTCGAGATGAGGCTGCCCTCGTTCCGTTAGAGATCGCTTTGTTATTGGGAGAACCAGAAGGGTACATCCGCAGCTTTATTGACGAAGGCCCTATAATGGCGAAGTTGCTTTCGGTTTATTTGAAGGGACAGCAAAGCAGTCGTTTAAGAAATACCTCAGGGGTTTCCTTTGCCTACGTGAAACAGCTGCTACAAGCTTTTCATGTCACTCCAGAAGAATTATCTCTTAAAGAAACGTTAACAGAGCAGGAGATGAGGATATTACAGCTGATTGGCAATGGATTTTCGAACAAAGAAGTCGCCCATCAGTTGAACATCTCGGGTGAAACTGTAAAGTCACATATAAAGAATGTGTACAGAAAGCTTAAAGTAAACAATCGTGTGCAGGCACTGCAGCGTGCCAAAGAAGTAGAGAATTGAGGAGAAGGTGCGCATGACCCAAAGAATAATAAAAGCACCGCAAGGCTTAGCAGCATCGCCATTCAATCAAAAAGTGTTGAAACTCAAAGGATTGACAGTTATTGAATCGTGCACCAACACGGTAGGAAAACAAGGGTCTATGTTCTTAGAAGACTACCTTCTCATGGTTGTGCTGAATGGTACCTATACGGTGAGATACGGCGATCAGGTGTACATTGCTCATAAGCATGAAATGGTACTTTTGCAAAAATCCATTGTTATTGAATATGAAAAATCAGGTGAACCTAATCAGGCTTACTTATTAGAGTACATGATGTTTTTTCTAAAAGATGAATTGCTCAAAGATTTTATTAAAATGGCGGACATTCAATCTGTGCAGCCAACAGCGTTGGTACCTATTTTCGTAAATCCGATAAGTGAACGATTGTTAACCTATTTAGGATCGTTAAAACCATATTTCAACGAACCTGATAACATCGAGGACGGATTAATTAAAATCAAGTTGTTGGAATTATTGTTTGATCTTAGCCATGCCAACGGAAATATCATGCAGCAATTACTTCAATTGAAGCAGCCGGTACGATCCGATATCTCAACCGTCGTGGAACAAAATATCTTGAATCCTGTTTCAGTGAATGATTTGGCCTATTTATCAGGCAGAAGCTTGTCCAGCTTCAAACGGGATTTTCAAACGATTTACAATACGTCCCCATCCCTATGGATTCGGCAGAAACGCTTGGAGAAGGCTAGAGAATTGCTGACCCATTCAGCCATGTCAGTAACGGATGTTTGCTTTACGACGGGCTTTGAGAATGTTGCGCATTTTTCAAGGGTATTCAAAGAGCATTTTGGCTACACCCCGTCCTTTTACAAGCAACAGTTAAGCTAAAAGCTAACAAAAATCTTAGTTCGGTACTCTCCGGGCTAAGATTTTTTTATTTGGGCTAAATGAACAAATACTTTGGGCCTTTTGGAAAAGTAGGACGATATACGTTGTGTTAATCTTGGTTCATGAGTTATTCAATTCAAAATATGAAGAAGAGAGGGAGACAACAAATAATGGAAAATCAAAAAGTTTGGTTCATCACGGGAGCATCCAGAGGGTTCGGATTGGAAATTGCAAAAGCTGCTTTAGCGGAGGGCAATAAGGTGGTAGCCACCGTTCGCAGAAAGCCTGAACAATTAGCCGCGGAGCTTGATAACAACGAAAACTTATTTGTAACTGTCCTGGACGTTACGGATGAAGCTCAAGCCTTAGATGCAGCGAAACAAGCAGCAGACAAATTCGGAAGAATTGACGTGCTAGTCAATAATGCTGGTTATGGATTACTGAGTGCCGTTGAGGAAGCTTCGAATGAAGAAGTGAAACAGAATTATGATGCCAATGTTTTCGGTTTACTGAACGTTACCCGTGCGATTTTACCCTACATGCGTAAGCAGCGCTCGGGACATGTCATCAATATTTCATCCGTGGGTGGATTGAACGGGTATGTAGGTTGGGGGATTTATGGTTCCACCAAGTTTGCTGTTGAAGGCATTACGGAATCCATGGCATTGGAATTAGCTCCTTTAGGGATTTATGCAACTGTCGTGGCACCAGGCTTTTTTAGAACGGAATTTCTTGATCCAACGTCTTTGATAAGAACCGCTAATGTCATCGATGATTATGCAGGCACGGTGGGAGAAATGCGAAGCTTTGCCACACAAGTTAATAAAAAACAGCCTGGCGATCCCAAGAAACTCGCTCAAGCTTTCATTAAATTGGCCAATTCTGAAAAGCCCCCGATTCATTTGCCTCTAGGCAACGACACACTGGCTATGTATAGAGAAAAGACGGCAAGGTTTGAAAAAGACATTGAAGACTGGTATGACGTCATTACGGGAACGGACCATGATGATGTAAGAGGATTTTAATCTTGTTCACAACAAAGACAAATGGACAAGAATGACCGAATATACTTATACGGAATCATCAGAAGTTGTTTATCAACTAGGAGGTGTTTCGGTATGGTTTATTGGTTGTTGGCCGTTATCGTGGTTGTGGTTGGTTTATTGATTCTCATGAACGTGAAGAAGCGCAAAGTGGTTCCGGTGGCTGATTTGCAAACACATAAGTCGTGCGCTTATTGTAACGAGGAAATTGCTATCGATGCAGATGTATGCAAGTACTGTAGGGGTGTAGTCGTAAATTGAGGCTGATATAATGAATAGCAAATGAAGCAGCGGTCAGTTCGCATTAGTGTGAGCTGGTCGTTGTTTTATTTTTTAGCATTTTATTAAATTGAGAGTAAAAAAACATACAGGAAGGGCACCAAGAATGCGAATGCATATACGATACCCCCCCCCTGAGTAAACACGAAACGCTAGCTCTTCCTATTCCTTCTACCAGACTCCTTGGCATCAATAGTATCCAGGAAATCATTCGTTGTCCGAACGACATACTTAACCTCATCAAGCCCTCTCTCCATGAGCATACTTTTGTGAATATCAAGGATCAGCTTTTTCTCATGAATTCCTTCACCATCAAGCTTCTGGAAATTAAACAACTCGCTGGGATCGATTTCTAAAGCATTCATCAAAATTCCCAACGTAAGAAGTGAAATATTTCTTTGACCTCTTTCTATATCCGAAATATGCGATTTACTCATACTATCCTTGCCTGTTTTTTCAGCCAACTGATCTTGTGTTAAACCTTTTAACTTTCTAACCATTCTTAACCGTTCGCCAACTAGTCTTAAAAAATCGGACATCTCATTCACCTCAAATTGAGGTTATTGAAATCGTTGATAAAAAGAGATACCCGTATAATATGATAAAATATATAAAATCCTGTATAAATGGTACTCTGATGTCTCATTTATAAATATAATCACCAAAAAGTTGGCGCTCCACTTCAAAAAAGTGTAACATCAATCTAATAACAGCAGACAGAAGGAGCTTGAATCATTTGACCATCGAATTAAAAAACGAAATACCTCCCAATTTTGAGGAACTGAAAAAATCGGCCAATCGTACATCCAATTGGAGAGAACGTCTAGAAGCCGTTGAAGCATTAGGCCAGTATAACGACCAACAAACCATTAACATTCTAGTGCGTATGATGAGCGGAGATGCTGTATATCCCATTCAAGAGGCTGCTTACCGCAAACTCCGTGCATTTGGTGAGGATGTTCAGCTGCCGCCAAGGAAAAAAGGTGACTTGATTAAAGGTGCAGGTAAAGTTTTTGTGCGCATTAAGAAGAGCTTGCCGGAAGGTCATACGTTTGAAGAGTTTAAAGAGAAGTTACAGAAGACCAGAAGTGACGTATATGATACTTACGAAGGCGACAAAGGCTCTGACTTCGATCAATGGCTTGAAACCACATGGGCATCGTTGCTGAAAAAATAAGAACCACAACATAATGGAGTGAGTACATGAGCAAAGCGAAGGGTAAAGGCGGAACCGGTAGAGGGACAGACAGTAAGGGCTGGAACCGATGGCAAGCTAGTGCCAATAGAGCAAAGAGTGCCCCAAAACCTTATAAAAGTAAAGGTCTATTAGCAGCAGCCAAAGCTGCAAAGGCCGCGAGTAGCAGCAGTGGCGATAAACCTAAAGCATAGCGGCTGCTGCTCGTAAGACCATATCTTAAATACCTAACCCTCGGCATCCTGCCGGGGGTATTTTACCTACTGCACGAATAAAATCGCACAACTTAACTCATATTATCGAAGTTACTATTCCATTCATTAAAGGAGACTTCGAGATGCAGCAGCAGACGCCAAATAATAACATGACACAAGGCATGCAGAACATGAATCATGGGGGGCATGAGCTCTTTGATTTACATGAGGTGCTATCTTGTACAATTAATGTACTGGACCAGTTCATGATGTTTAGACAATTCGTCCAAGATAACGAGCTTCTGGATATTTTGGATCGTCAGTACAACTTTACGCTGTTCCATTACAACATAACGGCAGAATGCTTTGCAACAGGGCAGAAGCCGAGTCAAGAAACGCAGACGTATATGATCAGAAATCTGTCTCAGCCGATCTACGGTATCAAACCTACACAGCCCAAAAAGCCGAATCAATCGCTGGCTGAAGTGAAGGATGCAGGCATTAGCGCGCATATGTTAGGCCTTGTGAAATCCCATGCTACGCTGCTAACGATGACTTCCCTTGAAGTGACGAATCCTGCTGTACGTCGTGTATTGGCATCTCAAGTACAGAACTTTATCGAGATGGCCTATGAAATTTTCTTGTATCAAAATAGAAATGGCTACTATCAAGTTCCCCAACTTGAAGCCACTGATATGCAAAAAATGCTTAATACCTTTGTTCCGGCACAAGGAATGCCACAAATGCCGCCTAATAACAGAGCAGGAACTATACACTAAATATAAAATAAACCAGTATCGGTCTCATCGACCCGTGCTGGTTTTTCTTTGCTCGTTAAACTTTAGTACTCACTTTATTACTCATAGAAGTGTTTAGAAGCGTGCTTATTTTAGTTGTTTCAAACCTACATAGATAAGGGTATTTCATAGAAGATGAGTAGTTATAATTGGAAATAAGCTTGTATGAATTTAGGATCAGGAGGTGTTATCATAACCATTTATATAAGCTTTTTTGTGAATATTTGTATTTTGATAACTTGTGCTTATTTATTCAATCTTGGCTTTAAATATATGTTTCAGCATGCATCTTGGACCGTGAAACAGACGGTGCTTGTTGCCATTTTTATAGGTTCAGGATGGCTAACGATGTTTTTTGGCGTGAGGATATCTGAATTCATGTTATTTGATTTGCGAGTCGTTCCAATCATATACGGAACACTATTGTTCCGTAAGCACTATATGTTGCTCATTATTGGATTTGGAATTGCGCTGGCCAGATACAGCATTACCGGCATTAATCCACAATCTATTACGGGTTCGTTAAATATTATGCTGATGGGTTGTTTGGCAGCGATCCTTGTGGCTAAATATCAAAAAAGCGCATGGAGCTATAAGAAAAAGGCGCTCATTTCCATCCTCTCAATGAACTCGCTTCAGGTCATCGGTATTGCTAGTTTCGGTGCCGTACCTAAGATTATTTATTTGACTAAAGTTGCCCCGTTCACCTATCCGGCCGCCCTATTACTTAGTGCTTTTTTTGTCTTCATTATTCGAGATTTCTATAAGGAGCAGCAGCGGGCGGACAAGATACGTAATATGAATGTGATTCTGCGAAAACAGACCAAGAGACTTCTACAATCGAAGCGTGAGCTTGAGAAGAAGGCACAGCAGTTGGCACAGGCTTCAATCTATAAATCGGAATTTATTGCCAACATATCACATGAACTCAAAACACCTCTAAATAGTATAATCGCTTTGTCAGATCTGATACGGGAAAGTGAAGAGATAACGAGTTCAAAGGAAGTGAATCAATATGCGAATATCATTCATACCTCGGGAAATGAACTGCTTCAAATGATCAATAGCGTATTAGATTTATCTAAGATCGAAGCGGGTAAAATGGACATGCTATGGCAGCCAGTCGTCATCGAAGAGCTTGCCTATTACATAAAACAACAATTCAAGCCAATGATGGATTCCAAAAAGCTGCGCTTCAACGTGACCGTGGGAAAAGATGTGCCAACGATCATTCAAATGGATTCACAGAAGCTCAACCAGATACTTCGTAACTTGCTTATGAATGCGATAAAATTCACAGAAGAAGGTAGGATTACTTTATCCGTTCAAATTCGTGACCACTACGATAATGCTTCGCCTAAGTGGATCTATTTTGCCGTTCGCGACACTGGCATCGGCATTGCCCTAGATAAGCAGCAGTTGATATTTGAAGCATTTCGGCAAGGGGATGGAGCTACGACTCGTAAATATGGAGGAACAGGTTTAGGCTTATCCATCAGTTTGCAGCTTGCCAAATTGCTCGGTGGTTCCCTTACTCTTCAGAGTGAACAAGGTAATGGCAGTAAGTTCATTCTTAGCCTGCCTTTGCGAGCCTGGTTGGATCATTCGGAGGATACCGGCTAAGAAAGGCGTTTGAAAATTCTAAACCACATCTTTGCATCCATATCCGTACCTGTGTAAGATAATAACGAATAAGATTTTTGTGGATGAGGTGGGGTTTCATGGTTTTCGGTGCGCGCGTGTGGAAGACGGGGATTGCTGTTGCTTTGGCCTTATACATAAGTGCTTGGCTTAATTTCACCCCTCCAGTTATTGCAGCCGTCGCGGCAATTTTTGCTATGCAGCCTTCGATCTATCGATCTTGGCGTTATTTCCTAGAGCAGTTGCAGACGAATATTCTAGGCGCGGCATTGGCACTGCTTGCGGGTATGTTCTTTTCTAATAACGTGATTGCTATTGGAATTGTATGTATCATTGTCATCATCATAAGTTTAAGAATGGGTATGGAAGAAACGATCGGCCTTACCTTAGTTACCGTGGTAGCGGTCATGGAGGCTTCCGGAGAGTGGCAATTTGCCGTCAATCGTTTGCTGCTGAGTTTGATTGGTATCGGTTGTGCATTCGTGGTGAATGTCCTATTCTTTCCACCTAAGCCCAAAGAGCAGTTCGCTGCACAGATTCGTACGATTTTTGCCAAAATGTCGCTCCTCCTTCGTACGGTTATCTCTAATGAAATGAAAGAGACCGTTTTCCGTGAGGAAAAAGAAAGTCTACGCAGCAGCTTGAAGTCTTTGTCTGATAAGTACAGACTCATGGAAGAAGAGATTAAGAAAATTAAGGGAAGCGGGTTAAACCGCATTCGTGAACTTGTTGTTTACAAGCAGAAGCTTCTTGTGATGTACAAAGGGCTTGAGGTTCTTGAAGCCGTGGATGAGCACTATTTTCAAACGTCCCGCACACAGGCAATCGATGTCTATTTCGATGATCATTTGGAAAAGCTAATAAAGTTCCACGAGCACATTCTGTTGAAATTTGATGATAAGCTCAAGGAGGACTGTTCGGAAGGTATGGAGATGGAAGCAGAGAACGAGCGTTTCATGACTGTACTCATCGAACGTTATAATAAGCAGCCGGAAGGAATGTTGCGTTTGTCGGTTGTGGCTGCGGCTATGTACGACTATGGTCATCAGATAGCGCGGTTGGATAAGCTTGCCCAACATGATCATCGCGGAGAATCACAAGAGAGAGAACCCCTCGATTTATTGCTCAAAAGCATTAGGTTAAAATAGATTAAAACAATTTTTCATCAAATAGACTTACTGAACCTTTCGTTTGTCAGATGTTCTGGCACCTCGGAAGGTTCCATCATAAAAAATGAATTAGAGGTTGCATTACGAAATCGTATGTGCTATATTATGATTCTTGTTCCAAACGGACAAGCAAGGCAAACGATTATTAATGAGTCTGAACGTGTTGAATATCTTCACGAATGGATAAATAAAATAAAAGCTTGCAAATGAAATTCCAATATGGTATATTACTTCTCGCTGCTTCGGTAACACGGCAGTGAGCGAAAGAAATTGATCTTTGAAAACTGAACAACGAGTGAGTAAGCACAGTCGAGCAATCGACTATAATGAGATGAATAATCTCGCTAGCAAGTCAATGAG
>NZ_LMRY01000049.1:0-16686 GCF_001427935.1 Paenibacillus sp. Soil724D2 | reverse complement strand
TTGTATTCGTCCACGAAAATACATCATATTATTCCTTATATAGGAAATTATTCTAACAATATTTTCATGTTAGGTTTGATGCATTTGTAGTGTGTTTTACATCGTTGCAGGTGATATAAGGCCTGATATCCGCGCTGTGTGCAACTTGTAACGATGTTTTACATCGTTACAGATGCCTCAGCCGTGGCTGTCGCTCGCTAGAACGATGATTTTCATCGTTGCAGATGAAAACAGTGCTGGCACCCGCGCTGTATGTGGCATGTAATGATGTCCTAGAAGCTGGGAGGGGCTGTTAATCGAAGGACCTAGCTAATGGCCAAGGTTTTCTTAACATATAAGAATGTTTAAGTTTTTTACAGAACTAAAGCGTTAATGGATACCTTTAAGTGCAACCGCAATTCCTGCGAAGCTTGTGAAGGGGAAATGTACTGGATATTACAAGGGGTTTACCGATATTAATACCGAATTGAAAGCCGATTAGGGAATAGAGAAGTGGAAGGAGCACAAAGTAGAACAGAAAAGGGAATAGAATTGGAGTGGAAAAGCGATAGCGGCCGTATTTGAAATCGTGTTATAACCGCTAAATAAATTCAAAGAAGCACGATTTCAAGGCCCTATGTCCAATTCCCTCCCAACTAAACGTATCGCATAGCACAACAAAGGACCTAGCGGTGATCATTCTTCTGCTAGGTTTTTTTAGTGCGTCTGGGTTTGGAGAGTGGGCTTGCGGTGAGCGTGCGTAGAGCGTAGGGAGAAAGCGCGATATCCGAGCTTAAAGCGAGAGTGCGCATAGCATAAGCGCTGTTATCCGCGCTTATGGAACCGAGGATCGCCCATCACTGTACTCGAATAAGCTCGTTTCGCCGTCAAGGCACGGAAACCAAGGTAAACCGCCTTCGTTACCGTATTGATTAGTTGCGGTCACCTTAGGAAAATGAACCTAGTTTAAGTAAGGTGACAGGGCAATTGTTAAGAAAAGACAGCAGAGCAAAACGTGTCTATTTGCAAGTAAGCAGCGGCAGGATACGATGATGTCGCCGGCACAACAGCAGGCTCACATTTGGAAAGGGTGAACACAACATGGAGGAAAGAGTGACCGGCTTACATAAGAAGCTAAGCCAGCGGAAGCCAATTCCAACCAAGCCGATTCCGTCCGCATTCCGAGGCCGCTTGATACGGGATCGACATTTGTATCTGATGCTTCTGCCTGTGATTGGATTTTATCTGCTATTTAAATATGCTCCGATGGCCGGCGAGATTATTGCCTTCAAGGACTATCGATTCGCCGACGGCATCTTCGGCAGCAAGTTCGTAGGGCTTAAACACTTCACAAGCTTATTCCAAAGCATCGATTTCTGGAGAGTATTAAGAAATACGCTGGTGCTCAATGTATACAGCCTTGTTTTTGGATTTCCGGTACCGATACTACTCGCGCTTCTGCTTAATGAAGTACGCAAAGAATGGTACAAGCGGACCGTTCAGAATCTGCTCTACTTGCCCCATTTCATCTCATGGGTTGTCCTTGGGGGCATCTTCATTGCTATGCTTTCACCAAGCACGGGAGTTGTCAATTTGGTGCTGACGAAGGTGTTTGGCATCGAGCCTATTTATTTCATGGCTAGCTCAGGCTGGTGGCCTGTTGCTTATACCTTATCAGGCATATGGCGGGAAGCGGGCTGGGGCACGATTCTTTATCTGGCTGCAATGGCCTCGATTGATCCGCAGCTGTATGAAGCGGCCAAGATGGATGGCGCATCGAAGCTTCGTCAGATTTGGCATATTACATTGCCGGGCATTCGCAGCACAATAGCTATCCTGCTCGTTCTTCGAATGGGGCAGATGATGGATGTGGGGCTTGAGCAGACACTGGTTCTGCAGAACATGTCCGTCTTGGATGTTGCGGATGTAATTAGCACATACGTGTATCGTGTCGGTTTGCAGAATATGAACTACAGCTATACAACGGCTCTAGGGTTGTTCCAATCCGCAGTTGGGTTGATACTGGTCGTAGGTGTAAACAGATTGACTCGAGCGTTTGGAGAACGGGGGTTATGGTAAGCGATGCAAAGTTTATATAAAAAGCAATCCCTCGTAACCCGTCTAGGGACGTCAGCAAATTATGCGATACTCGGTTTTCTTTCGTTAATTGCCTTATACCCGTTCTGGTATGAGGTTGTATCGTCCTTCAGCAGCAGCAGGGCTATTACAGCGGGTGAAGTGACGTTGTGGCCGGTCGAATTCAATGCGGAGGCCTATAAGCGTCTTTTCCAGGATGGACAGCTCTTTGTAGCGATGTGGAATACGGTGCTGGTAACCATAGTCGGCACAGCGCTCAATATGACACTTACTTTACTGGCTGCGTATCCGCTTTCCAGACGAAGACTGATGGGGCGTAATGGGCTGCTTATTTTCATCACCTTCACCATGTTGTTCGTTTCGGGGGTAATCCCGAATTTTATACTCGTTAAATCATTAGGACTTATGGATACCTATTGGGCTTTATGGCTTCCCTCATTAATCAGTACGTACAACATGTTTGTGATGAAAACGTTCATGGAAGGCTTGCCGGAGGAAGTGGAGGAATCAGCGTCTATTGACGGCGCGGGGGATTGGCGAATTCTGGTTCAAATCATTTTGCCATTATGCAAACCGATCATAGCTGCTATCTCACTCTTTTATGCCGTAGGCTGGTGGAATTCATACTTCAATGTATTGCTGTATGTTACCAAAACAACCAAGCAAACCTTAACGCTCAAGCTCTATCAAATGATCCTGCAGGTGGATCAGAATCTACTGGATCGTGCGTCCGGCAGCGAGGGTGTTGCGGAGATGACGCTTACACCCGAAGGGATTAAAGCGGCAGCGATTGTCATTGCAGTCACGCCCATTCTGGTCGTTTACCCGTTCTTACAGAAGCATTTTGTCAAAGGCGTCTTGATTGGATCGGTCAAAGGCTGATATCTTGGGGCAAATAGTCCTTGATATATACCACACAATATTTAGGGGGATGGAACCATTGAAAATGACTAAACATGCGTGGAAACCAGTTCTTGCAGCAAGTATGTCTTTAGCAGTATTAGCTGCTTGTAGTATGAATACGACTAAAGAGGGGAGCAGTTCAGCAAAGCCTCAAGGAAGTGCAACAGCTACGGTAACAGCGGCCGGTCCGAAGAAAGAAATCAGCATTTCCGCTTTTGATCGTGGAACAGTAGCCGCAGAGGAAGGCAGTTACGAGAGCAACCGTTGGACAAAGTGGATGAATGAGAATTCGCCGGCTAAGGTAACCTGGGTGCCAGTACCTCGTGCGCAGGCTCAACAAAAGCTGAGTACCCTAGTAGCTTCCGGGAGCGCACCTGATCTCATTTGGGAGTATGACCGCAACTATATTGCGCAATTGGCTAACCAAGGTGCCATTCAACCGGTAGATAGTTTTATCGAGAAATATAGCACGACTTTGAAAAAGTATCTTCAGGAGCATCCTGAGCTTAAATCAGCTTCGACGATTAACGGCAAGATGTATGCGGTCACAAGCAGCAGAAGTATAGATGGGATTGCCAATCACGGAATGTGGATTCGTCAGGATTGGTTGGATAAGCTGGGCTTGAAGGCGCCAACGACAACGGAAGAATTGATCGAGGTGGCCAAGAAGTTTAAGGAAGCAGATCCGGACGGTAACGGTAAAGCAGATACAGTGCCTATTGTGTTTAATGGCAATGGTGTGCAAATCATTAGAGCTCTCTTTTTCGTGAATGAGAATCAGTGGTATTTGGAAGAGGGCAAGCTCAAGTTTGGCAGAACATTGGATCGTTACAAGGATTCTGTTGCCTATCAGAAAACATTATTCGATCAAGGCTTGTTAGATAAGGAGTATATCACGGATAGCAACTTCCAGCGCGCTCGTCAAATGTGGACGACTGGCAAGGCAGGTATTTATTTTAGTTCATGGAATATGCAAAACGAATATATGGATCTTAAGAAAAATGTACCCGATGCCAAAATGGTTCCTTTAGAGCCGGTGGCCAGCAAGTATGGGAAAAATGGTTTGTATCAAGAGCTTCCGGCGAATATTCTGGTAGCCTTTAACAGTAAAATGAAAGAGGATAAAATCGAATCCGCTGTTAAATTCCTCGATTGGATGATGGATAAAGGGGATATGGCGATGAAATACGGCGAGGAAAATGTCCATTACAAGTTAATTGACGGTAAGATCCCGCAAGTCATCGATGCTGACAAATCCCGTAAGGAAGTTGGCTATGCTGCTGAGTATGCGATTGTAACTGATTTTAGCCTAAAATCCGACTGGTTCCCGATCATGGCTGCTCAGGATCCGCTCTCCCAGGAATATGCCAAATTGAAGACACAGGCACTGGATGTGGCACTCAAAAACAAATACCGCAGAGACATAGCCTTTAGCCCGGATATTCCGGAAGTAAGCCAACTGATCGCCACCTTCCATCCGATTGCTACGCAAATCGAGGTGAAAGCTGTTACTGGAGGCAGTGCATCAACCCCAGAGGCTGCTATGGAAGAGTCGCGTAAAGAGTGGAAGCGTCTTGGCGGGGACAATGTGGAGAAGCTTGCACAAGAGTGGTATGAGAAGAATAAAGAATTCTTGAAATAAAGGAGGAATTTTTCCGGCATGAGCGTAAAAGAGACTATTCTTGATCATAAAGCACTATTGATAAAAGCAATCACAGCCAAAGAAAGCGAGTACGATTCTCAGGTCTATATGCTTCGTCGGCCTTTTCATAGCCCAGGGTATCATACTACGCTAACGGCGAAAGATCACCCGACGACTCATCCGACTTATCAATCGCTGCTCTATGCAGTTGGCTTGCTAAATACGGAAATAAAGGAATATGAACAGAGGGCCTATGATATCATTGGCCGTCTGTTATCCTTGCAGGATCGCAATCCGCTAAGTGATACTTGTGGTATATGGCCTTGGTTTTACGAAGAGCCGCTTACACAGATGGCTCCTCCTGATTGGAACTGGGCGGATTTTTGCGGCAAGGAGCTGCTTCTTGCGGTACTGCGTCACGGTCATAAGCTGCCTGAAGCGCTGAAAGATCAGATTCGCGAATCGGTAAGCTTTGCATGCGACGCGATCATCAAGCGGAATGTAGGACCGCACTATACGAATATTGCGATTATGGGGGCATTTGTGACCTTGATCGCTGGTGAGCTGTATGAACGGAAGGATTATGCTGATTATGGGCTGGAAAGGCTAGAGAAACTGCAGCAATATACAGCCAATCTAGGGACCTTCCAAGAATTCAACAGTCCTACCTATTCTGTCATTGCCATTGTAGAGCTGTCTAAAATTCGCGAGTATTCCCTCCATTCTCGTGCGAAGGACATAACCGCCGAATTGTTAGACAAGGTTTGGCGAATGGTGGTGGAACATTATCATCCGGTCTCCCAGCAATGGGCCGGTCCGCATAGCCGCAGCTACAGTACCTTACTGACGAATAAGGCCAAATCCTTCCTGCAAGTCGCTACCGATAACAAGCTGGTTTTCTTTGTCTCTGACGAATTGGATTATGATGCGGAGTGGTTTGGCAGCGGAATAGAGTGTCCGGAACAATATGTTGAACAATTTACACGAGTTGAGGTACGTGATCTTAGGCAGCCTTATTATCGCAATGAGGAGACTGGATTCGTGAAATGGGCGGAGACTTACATAACGCCGCAATATGCGATCGGAGTGTTTAGGAAAGAGATCATGTGGAATCAAACAAGAGGGATGGTCGCATATTTCGATAATGGCGGGCAGTCGACCTATCTGCAAATGCGCTGCTTACATGATGGGTACGATTATTGCTCGGCTGTTCTCAGTGTTGCGGCGAGCCGCAACCAATTGCTGTTAGGTGTAAACTTTCTGACGAACGGCGGGGATACACACCCGAATTTGGATCGTATCCAAGGCCGTATAGAGGCAGCGGATTTCCGGATTCGAATGGAATTTGGCGGTTGCTTGGAGCGTATGAGCATTGAGCAGGAAGGCGCTGTGGCGCAAGTGCAGATCAATGGACTGCCACTGCGCTTCGAAAGCTTATATGCTGCCTTTGAGGGTACTGGAGAGAACCAACTACGCTGCGGTGACAAAAGCGTATCCTCCGCTACCGCCGGTTGGAACTGGGAATGGAGCAAACAGGGAGACACCTATGGACTGGATCTGGTTATTTACACAGGCGAGCGGCAAACCATAGACTTCCAAGCTATGGACAAAGCTGCGTTTTTATTCTCGTTAGCTATAGGTGACTCGGTGAACGAATTGCCTCTGATTGTCATTGAAGAAGAAGCTGAGCACGTGATAGCAAGGCAGGATGACAATCGTGCTGACGGTTCGCAGCAACAACTGTCGATTTCCTTGAAGCCGAATGATAAGCATCCGAACTAAGGAAGCAAAAAAAGGAGCTCGCCAATTAAATGGCGGTCTCCTTCCTTTTTTCAAGCATTTCGGAGAGCAGCATTAGCACTAATCCCTGTCCATAAAGCGTTGGATAACATGGAATTGTGTTATAAGCTTCAATCGTCGGCATAACAGGTGTTCCGCCCGACACGCCGGTTACTTCCCCGCTAGGCAGAACTTTTGATAGAATAGATTCAGCAGCGCGATAGGCTGCTTCCTTGGTGGATGCGTCCAACAAACCGCGTTTCACGGCTAGTAGAATGCCGCAAGCGATACCGGCGCTGCCTGAAGTCTCTGGATAGTAATCAGGTTGATCCATGACGGTGGCCCATAGGCCATCTGCTTGTTGATAACGGATGAGTCCTTGCATCATAGCACGGTAGCGTTCTAAAGTTTCTTCGGGTACTTGGGTGAGGCCCTCGAGTTCTTGCAGGATCATCGGCGTTGCGACTGCGATCCATGCGTTAGCTCTCGTCCAGCGTGCAGCGGACATATGATCCTGGGCGATGCAGTTCCAACCGTGGAACAGCACACCTGATCTGTCGTCCTGAAGTAACCGCAAGTGGAGGTCAAGCTGGTTGACAGCTTCTTGGGCATAGGCGGTTTCACCGGTAAGGCGGGCAAGCCGCGCTAGGAACAGATCAGCCATGAAGATCGTGTCAGCCCATACCTGCTCCGGGAAGCTGGCATTCTCGGTAACGGTATGCTCAAAGGCGCCCTCCCTTGTACGGGGAGCTTCGGTTAGCATCCACTTCCCGATGCGCTCGGCAGTTTCTAGGAAGACGAGGTCCTTCGTGTGGCCATAAAGAGCAGGAAATATGGCGAAGGGAGCCATGGAGTTAATGACCTTCAGATGCTCCGATTTATGCATGTTTTTGCGTGCCCATAAGGTCAGATGATCCAGGATCTCCTGTTTTTGCGTGCTTTCATAATAAGCTAGTATCGATATAACGCCGACACCGGGCACCCAGTCCCAATGATGAATATCCAACCCCCAATTTCCTGAATGATTAGATAGCATGTAACCATAAATTTGACTGGCGGTTTGTTCTAGGTGAGCAGATGTAAGTGTAGTTGGCACTGTCGTATTCCTCCTTGAAAGAGTAGTGGCATACGTTCACTATACTATGCAGGAGGACCGTTAGGCTTGGCGTATGCTCTTATTGACTTGGGGTATTGTCTACGAATTAGAACCGAAGGAAGTGAAGAACTGTGAGCGGGGTGAAATCGGAAAACGTAGAACTGGTGGAGCAGCCTGATGCCATTGGAGCATCAATAGATGAGTGGACGAATCTGACACTTTCTGCCTTTCCTGTTCATTGTTTGTATCGAACGACGAACTTGTACCAGCGCAGCTTCCATTCGCATAGCGGATTCGAATTTTATTTATGTATACAAGGTAGCGGCAAATATATTGCCGGTGAACGGATTCATACACTAGGACCGGGAAGCTTCACGGTTGTAAGGCCTATGGCCATGCATAGATCCCGCCCGGATATGGAGGTTCCATTTCATCGCTATGTCCTTGCCGTGGAGAAAAGCTATCTGGAGGATTTGTACGAGCGAGATGGACAAATAGCCGCTTGGATCGAGCAGTGGCTTCCGGGACCGGGTAGCGACTCCTTCCATGTCCAGTTGAATGCCCGCCAATTGCTGGGTTTGCAGGAAACGCTTAGTCAACTGGAGCGGGAAATCCGAGAACAGCAGCCGGGATATCCCCTTGCTGTGAAAGGGCTTCTTCTGCATATGTTTACTCAGTTAGGCCGGTATCAGACGGATATAGGCATTGTTCAGCCGGGATCGGAAGACCGGAAGAGGGTCGTCGAAAGCATACTGAGCTATATGATGGAGCATTTCCAGGAACCTTTGCGCATAGAGGATTTGTGCGGACAGTTTCACCTTTCGCGATCCTATCTTTGTAGAATTTTCAAACAGGATACAGGGGTCTCTGTCAATGAGTTTCTAATTGCTTATCGCATCAATAAAGCGAAGGACTACTTACAGGGGAGCGATCTGCCCATAACGGAGGTTGCGGCTTCTGTAGGGTTTCAGGATATTTCCCACTTTTGCCATACGTTCAAAAAATTGACGGAGTTGACGCCAAGCGGTTATCGGAACTTGTACCATTCCATTTAAATTCGTACATCAGTCGGCATGCTGGGCGAGAGAGTTCTCTTGTCTGGGTATGTTTTTTTTCATTCGGGGAAGTGACCTATTGGCGGATCAAGTTACATCTTTTAAAGACAGTAGTATTGAGGCCGTTGAATAGTACTCTTACAGCGTTGGATCAAAAGAAATGCGACGTCCCACAAAAACTGTCTATTGCGATTTTAACAGTATTTGATAAGGTTAGTTCAGCATTCCCCTCCAGGACAGCTGTGTTAATGGTACAATAAAAAACAAAAACAATGCGACCGAGCGGAGGTCCACCATGAGAACCAGCATATCCGGAAAAGCCATGATGATATATGGTATCGTATTCCTCTTCATCATCGCCTTGACCTTCTGGTTATCCTATGCCGGCACTGTAGGTAGGCTGCAGAAGGACTTGCAGGATGCTAATCTTGCGCTGCTGAAACAGGTTGATTCCAAGATAGAGGCTGCCTTTCGCCAGACGGAGAAGGATCTGCTCTCTATGGCCGAAGGGCTGGAATTTGTTTATTTTATGAATAACAGCTACAGTGATGACGGTCACAGATATAGCATTTACTATACATTGACAAACAGATTGAGGGAATTTATTTCAAATAATCCGAATTATTCTTCCGTCTTTGCGTATTCACATATCAGTGGCGACTTAATGACAGAGGAAACCTATTTAAAGCAAGCTTCGTCAGAGTTCAATTGGTTGGCCCAGTACCTGGATATGCCTGAATATTTTAAGTGGCTAACGACTCAGAAGGTATGGGATGGTCATGAGACCCAAGATGTGATTACCTTGGTCCGCAGCTTTCCTAGCCTTAGCAGTCCTGGCTTCAGGAAGGGTCTAATGGCTATTAGCATCAAAGAGGCTCAGTTGTCTCAGATGATTAAAGCCATCTATGAGGATGGCCACGCTGGTCAATTTTTCATTCTGGATGCGGAAGGAAATGTCGTCACTCATGACGATAAGAACCAGCTTTACCGCAACATGAAGTCGCTGCCGTATATACAGTCGATATTAAGAGATCCAGACAGCGGATCCTTCAATGTGAAGCTGGACGGGATTCAGGAGTCAGTTTTTTACCGGACGAGCGGATACACAGGTTGGAAATTTGTTAGTATAATGCCAGAGTCCACCGTATTTGAGCCGATCAAGGTTACACGCAATCTGCTGCTCACATTTGCCGTCGTTATGTTCTTTTTGGCATTGGCTGCATTATTTTATGTGAACCGCTGGACCTTTAAGCCGTTGGATCGTTTGGCAGGTAAGCTGTCCGGCGTGAACAAGCGTAGAGGGCAGGGAGCAGAGAGTATAGGACTCAGAAACCTGGAGCTTATATTCGATGAGATGGTTACAGACCGTGAGCACTTGGAACAGCATGTCAGGGATTCAAAGCCTATGCTCAAGTGGAAGATCATGATGGATGTATTGAACGGCAACCGTTCCGATTTCCATGCGATGTATCATCATTTGGAATTTTTGGGCATTCACATGTATTCGGAGCGCTTTATCGTTTGTACGGCTGAGATTGGCAAGGAAGGAGAACAGCTTAATCCGCGGGACGAAACGTTGTACACCTATATGTTCTGCAATGTCGCAGAGGAGCTAATCCGAACTGAGCATGCGGGTTTGGCCATTGATTTGGGTGGTGGCCGGGCGGCTGTTCTTCTCAGCTTCGCAGAAGGTGATGCAGAGCAAAATCATTTGAGAACATTAGTCATACTTGAACTCATCCTTGATATCATGAAGAGGCAGTTTGGCTTAACGGTAACGGTCGGAGTCGGTAAATGCCGCATGGAGATGAAAGAGATACCGAGCTCCTTCGATGAATCGCAGAAGGCGCTTCATTATAAGATGATCTTTGGCAAGCATTCGGTCATATCGGTAGATGACTTGCAGCCGCCGGACCGCCAGGATTATTATAAGCTCAGCCGGATGATCGATCCGGTGATGGAGGCCATGAGGCAAACAGATCGCGTCAAGATGCTCGCATACTTATCGGATACATTCCGTGAAGCGGTTGGGAGCAATCTTCCTCCGGAGCTGATCAGGCAGCTGTGCTACGACCTTGTGATGAAATCTTTGCAAACCGTCAAAGCCATTGGGATTGAGCCGGAAATATCGATGGGTCCCCTAAGCAGCTTCTATGACCGGATCGGGAAATGTGAGAACTGGAAGGATGCGGAGCGGCTAGTCGGAGATACGCTCGAGGGCTTGGCTTCACAAATTGAGGAAAAGCGCAATCAACGTGGGAAAAATGAGACGATCGAGCGAATGTTGGACTATATCCGAGAGCATTATCAGGAGTATGATCTGTCATTAGACCGGTTGGCCGAAATGTTTCATCTCACTCCGCCTTACATCAGCAGACTGTTTAAGGATCATACGGAAAGCAATTTTATTGATTATATGATCGAGATTCGCATTAAAGCGGCAATGGAGCTTTTGAAAAATAAGTCCATTAAAGTTAATGACGTTTCGGGAGCAGTCGGATATGCAAATACGCGAAGCTTCCTGCGCACCTTCAAAAAATATACAGGCTTAACGCCAACGGAGTATCGGGAACACATGTCGAAGCCTGTACCGTCGTAAGTCGCAAATAACGGGTATCACCTGCCGTCTGGCTGGGATACCCGTTTGTTTATGCGCGTTTGGAACGCCTTAGTACAACAATGAATGCCAGGATGAGAAAAATAAGCGGCAATGCCGCAGTACTCATACCTTGACCTGATCGGACATGAGTTAGCATGGCGCCGGCCATTATAACTACAATAGTGCCAGCGGAGAAAAATGCGATGCGCGGCTTCCAGAAGCCGATAATTAACCCAATCCCAGCCAATAATTCAATGGCTCCAACAACATACATGGCGTTTAAACCATACCCATAGGTTACTTTAAAAGCTTCCACCTGCATGGGATTAGTGGATAATTTCAAGAGGCCAAACATTAAAAACGCTGCTGCCAGCAAACCTTGAAATAGGCGAGTCGTCCATTTCATATTAAAAAGAGACCGAAAGATAGCTGAGCGAGCCGACTTCATAGCTGCGATGAATCACTTGAACGGGACGTTCCGGGTCGCCGCTGCCCATTGTAATAAAGAGCGGAATGAAATGCTCTGGTCTTGGGACGGCCATTCGAGCGTTAGGGGCTAAAGTGGCGTAGTCGAACAGCGCCTCCAAGTTCTGCGTTTGCATATTCTGAATGAGCCATTCGTCGAAATCAACAGCCCAAGCATCTGGCTCTTTGGCATCCCAGTTGAGAGCTCGCAAGTTATGCACAGTAGCACCGCTTCCGATAATCAGGATATCCTCCTGATCAAGGCCGCGCAGTGCTTCACCGATGCGATACTGCTCCGCAGGCGGTAAGTACGGATTGACGGACACTTGAATGACTGGGCATTCTGGTGTTGGAAACATCCGCAATAGCGGAACCCAAGAGCCGTGGTCAAGCCCACGCTGTGAATCCAAATTCACAGGGATACCTTTCGCTGTGAAACGGTCAGCGATCATTCGAGCCAGCTCCACATCCCCTTTGGCAGGATATTTGATTTGAAACAGTTCATCCGGGAAGCCGCGGAAATCGTAAATGGTGTCGTATGCGTCATTGGTGGACGAAATAGTGAGTACCTCTGTTTCCCAATGAGCCGTGAAGATGACAATAGCTTTCGGGGAAAGCTTCTTGCCGTAGTCGAGCAGGAATTGCGTGCAAGCTGTATCTTGAATAGCCATCATGGGAGATCCATGCCCTACAAATATAGGTGAAATCATGATAAAACACTCCTTTAGAAATCACTTTTCTTTAAATTACTTAAATTCACTTAGTTACTTTATGTAACTGATATTACGTCAAAATGTTAGTTTCGTCAAGTAACTAAATTACTTTTTGTAACCTTGTATATCCGTGTCAACTTACTCTATAATAAATAGACATATAGAGGTGATAAACATGGAACGCAACCTATTGTGTCCTCGTTTCGAAAAAGCTGTAGAAATCCTCAGCAAGCGCTGGACATCGCTTATCGTTTTTCAATTACTATCAGGCCCGCAGCGGTTCATAAATATCGATCAAGCACTTCCGAATTTGAGCGGCAAGGTATTGTCGGAGCGACTGAAGGAGCTTGAGCATGAAGGTATCGTTAAGAGGGTAGTATTCCCAGAAAGTCCCGTTCGTATCGAATATTCACTAACAGACAAGGGGTTGGCGTTGGCTCCGATTTTCGGTGAGATTACGAAATGGTCACAAGAGTGGCTGCCTGTTCAGGAGTAGGTTGTGTAAAAAAAGGTTATCCAACCTGTGGAATCAGCAGGGGAGATGATCTTTTCGAGTAAGCGCGTGGTTCATTATGCGAATACGGTAACTGAAGTTGCTTATTTTCCTTAATAGCCCCGGTTATGAGTGCATAAGCAAGTTAGGCATGCTTATTGTTGGCTAATAGACCCTGGAAGTCTTTGTTTATTAGCTAATAAGCATGTCCTGAGGTCTTATGTGACGAGATGCACGAATATTAGAATGAATAAACAAGCTGAACTTGCTTATTCATCTCTAGCTAAACTGCTTTGCGTAGAAGGCTCGGTTAGTTTCGATTTGTAATTCCCCCTAAAGTATAGAGACCGCTCATCTCCTATTGGAGAGAGCGGTCTCTATACTTTATCTTATTATTCATGTTTCGTGGGATCGACCAATTCCAAAGCGGATAAAGCATTTCCGCCTTCCTCGTCGTCCGATTCCACGAACCGTTTGAGCACATTTAACTTGTTTTCCCAATAGCGTTCATAATAGGATAGCCAACGCTTCAACTCCATAAGCGGTTCCGCCTCCAGCCTGTACCGGGTCTCGCGGCCGACTTTGCGTTCTTTCACCAACCCGGCATCAGCCAAAATGCGAAGATGCTTGGATACCGCGGTACGGCTCATCGGGAAATGGCCGGAGATAACCGTGACGGGCATCTCTTGATCGCCGAGCAGCTGCAACACCTGACGGCGGGTAGGATCGGCGATCGCTTGAAAGATGTCATGCTTCTGCGAGGGGGCTGCCATCTTAAGCCTCGACGTGAGCAGCCAGTTTCTTCGCCAAGCCAACCCAGCCCATTGACATGGTCTCGCGAACAGCTGTGTGAGGTTGACCAAATTCCGTAACTTTGTCCGCATCCCAACCGGAGTGGATGAGAGTGAACTCCGTTTTGCCTTCTAAATCAGTCAATTCGAAAGTCAGCGACCAATCCTTGCCCCAAGCGAAAGTCAAACGGTTCGGCGGGTCGAGCTCGGTTACTTTACAAGGGGATTTGCCAAAAGGTCCTGCTTCCAAATGAAATTCATAGCCAACTTCTGGCTTGAAATTATTGGGCATGAGCCAAGCTGCGATGCCATCAGATGTCGCTACGGCATTCCAAACCTTTTGAATCGGTGCGTTAAAAACAAGTGTTTGCTTGATATCCGGCAATGTGCCTTGAGTCTGATTTTCCATAAATAAGAAGCCTCCAATAATTAATTTTTTTTAGGATTTCGTTTTTACTTTACTCTTATGACGCAAACGCAGGGCCGACCATTTATCGTCCACCGCAACATTGCTTACAAGACGATAGTCCGTTTTCTCATCCATCAACTTCCACAGAATGTCACGGTTAATGTCGGTTTTCACCTTCGAGCTTTGCTTCGGATAGGTTATCCAGAACACAGCCTCTTCGTTCAAAAGGGCAATCGCTTTTGGTGCCCACTCCTCCACCTCAGCGGCATTGTTAACAAAAAGCTGAACAAAATCGTAGGTCCCATTCGGCTCCTCATTATCCTCAATGCCAAGCTTGTAGCCTTCAGGTGCATGAAGAACGAGAGCTCGTCCTTGCTTGTAGCGCAGCTTTTTCAGCAATTCGTCTTGCATCGTATGTCATTCCTTCCCGTATGTCCTTTTCGTATTGTATCCAAAAGACTAGGTTTTCTAAAGGCATTACAATACGAAACCAAATGGTTACACAAAGGATTATACGAAACCTTTTAGTTTCATGTCAAGGGGAGTATTAAGGGGGGAATTCTGACTTCATGTTTCTGTTCTCTTTTTCAACAATTCTATAATCATGGTATAGTTATAAAAAACAAGAGTGGAATAAAGGAGAGCGATATGATACGTTTTGCTGTTATTGGAACCAACTGGATTACGGAAGAATTCATTCATGCTGCCCGCGAGACGGGGGAATTCGCCTTAACTGCCGTATACTCGCGTACAGAGGAGAAAGCTGCGGAATTCGCTCAGAAATTTGAGGTTTCTCATATCTATACAAGCCTAGAAACGTTTGCGCAAAGTAAGGAATTCGACGCAGTTTATATCGCGAGTCCGAACTCGTTTCACGCTGAATACGCGATACTCTGTATGAATCATGGCAAGCATGTCATCTGCGAAAAGCCTGCGGCATCCAATACCGCTGAGCTCTCAGCGATGATTCAAGCTGCACAAAGTAATAAAGTGGTGTTCATGGAAGCTCTCAAGTCAACACTGCTTCCTAATTTCAAGGCGATACAAGACAATTTACATAAGTTGGGGAAAATTCGTCGTTATTTTGCGAGTTATTGCCAATATTCCTCTCGGTATGATGCTTATAAGCAGGGAACGGTACTGAATGCTTTTAATCCCATTTTTTCCAATGGCTCGATCATGGATTTAGGCGTTTATTGTATTTATCCGTTGGCGGTGCTTTTTGGCGCTCCTGAACGTGTACAAGCAAGCGGAGTCCTGCTGGAGTCGGGTGTGGATGGGGAGGGCAGCCTGCTGCTGAGCTACAAAGAGATGGATGCGGTTATCATGCACTCCAAAATTTCAAGTTCATATCTACCTGCGGAGATTCAGGGTGAGCATGCGACGATGGTCATCGATAAAATCAACACGCCTGAAAAAGTTGAAATCCGTTACCGAGATGGTTCTGTGGAAAACTTGACGCGGGAACAAGCTGTAAGAACGATGCGGTATGAAGCGGAAGAATTTATACGGCTTATTAAAAGTGGAACATTGGAGTCCACGACGAACTCACATGCGAATTCAAGCATAGCCATGGCCATTATGGATGAGGCTAGAAGGCAGATGGGGCTTGTTTTCCCTGCGGATCGTAAAGCGGGTCATTTTGAATGAGTAAGGTAGTGAACCTTCCTTGCAATTGAATCAAAGTATGCCAAAGCACCACTCCGCCGCTAGTGTGTAAAGAATAAAGGTTTACTCCGTTTTTGTGCAAGAGTGGCTATCAAGGTTGAGTAAGTTCGATACAGGCAAGCGAAGTAAAGTGTGCTACAGGCATGCGAAGTTGTACATTGCGCAACAATAAGCAAGATAATCGGCGTTATCACATCAATTGTTGCAGAAAATACAACATTTCCTCCCGGAATTAGCTCAATTGGGCGAAATACGGGGAAAATGTTGTACAACATACAACAACGACAGCTTAATGAGAAGAAACCGCCGAGAATTGTTGTACGTTGTACAACTTTTGCTCATTTAAGCCGGGTAAAGATTGAAATATAGAAAAACAAAATCAATCACAGAGTAAAATTCGCTTATTCATAGTCTCATTCATCAACACCAAACGCCAAACGCCAAACGCCAAACGCCAAACGCCAAACGCCAAACACCAAATACTAAATACTAAATACTAAATACTTAATACCAAACACTAAATACTTAATACCAAACACCAAACACTAAATACCAAATACCAAACACCAAACACCAGCACCAGCACCAGCACCAGCACCAGCACTAAAGCTAACACCCACAACAATCCATTCCCTACTAGCGGTGGCTTCACTTCTTAATGTGTTCAAAAAAGGTTGTCTCAAAAGTAGCTACAGCTACAAATGGGACAACCCTTTTTTCACAAATAAAAATTTATATGTTTTGGGGTAAGCAAAGCTTACCTTTATTTGAGTTGAGAGAAAGGTCGAAATACCTGAACTTAAGGGATTTGATTGGATTGTATCCAATGATGTCTCATGACATCTGCGGTTGGGGTTAGTTTCATTGGATTTATACAGTGGAATATGTGGAAATTGAACTTCTGTCAAGAAAGTAGACACAACTTTATGAAGCCTGAAGTTGCTTGTAGTAGTTTTTTTCGAACCAATACGGGGACTTATTGCCTAATGTAGAATGG
>NZ_LMRY01000048.1:0-19839 GCF_001427935.1 Paenibacillus sp. Soil724D2 | reverse complement strand
GTTCGTCAAACTTGCTATGCTTTACCCTCATACGAACAACCTCCGGCTAATTTCATTGTATTTTCTTAGCCTAAAAGTGTCCAACTTAATTAGGGGGCTTTATAGAATTGTTGCAGCATTTACAACAATCTGCGCTTTCCAAGAAGAAATCAAGGAAATTGTTGTACGCAGTACAACTTGCTTTGCCTTATTAATTTCTTCACCACACCCCCTCAACCAAAAATTCTGTAAAAAAAGACGAATGGAAGCCAGTTAAATCAGCCTTCCATCCGTCTTTTTTGTACGAACAACTAGTACCCTCTGCTTCTCCCCTTCGCCAATGCCTGGATGTTGATCCATGAAACAACGATCCCAATCACACGGAAAAGGTACCCCGCTACAGGTATGAAACTCAAGAAAGCCATAGCAATATTGATGACCGTCTTTGTCGTGGTCCCATTGCTTGTAAGTATGGCAAAGACCAGGTTGACGAACACAAGCGGGATCACCCACGAGCACGACCACAAATATACAAACGGAATAAGACCAAGCAAGTATCCGACAGCAATAGCAATTTCGGACAGCAGCTGAAGCAAGTTTAATATTCGAATCGTTTCTGGACGCATGATGCTCCTCCATTTCAAATAGGGAAATATTTCTTATTGTAGCATAGCGCCGACAGATAGTCTTTAGTGCGGTTAAATAGCCTCGTCCGTAGTGGAGTTCATTCTAGTTCAGATGCTGCAACGGCTGTTTCCCTTTTATATTGCGTGTCTAAAGCATACGTAGTATGATTATAATAACAAAGAGACGGTGCGGCCAACACCATCTCCTGCACAGACTTGGGTGTGAATACCCTCCGGGTAGTAACGCAGAGCAGTAACCCACTAGGCCTTCAACCTAAGAGTGGGTTACTTTCGTTTATCGATGTATGTCAATTGCGCCAGTATAAAGCTACCGAACGCAAGCATGATTACAATCGTTTGGAAAGTTTCCATGGCATCACCCTCCTTTCTGGAGGAGAATGCTCACCCAAGGTTGTCCTGTACTAACTTAATATATCATACAAAGTCTACCATTCGGTAGGCTTTTTCTTTACCTCAATTTCCTAAAGGGTAGTGAAACTATTGCTGATCAAATACTAGAAATACGCAACCAATCTGTGCGATCAATGATACGAAAACTGCAATATTTCATATACCGTTTCTTCAATAAAGCCAAAGCCAGCCTCCGGACAATAGGTCCGACGGCTGGCTCCCTGCCCTACAACATGCTGCGCACTTCACTTTCAGCGGCCGAGGCCGTTTCCGAATGTCCCTGCTGCAGCTGGTACATCTGATAGTACCGACCGAGGAGCCCCATCAGCTCCTCGTGATTGCCGCGCTCGACGATCTCGCCATGGTCGAGCACAAGAATCTGGTCGGCGCTTTTAATCGTCGACAGGCGGTGGGCAATGATGAAGGTGGTCCGCCCCTTCGATAGCACTTCGAGCGCGGCCTGAATGATGGCCTCGGTCTCTGTGTCGATGGAAGCCGTCGCCTCATCGAGGATCAAAATCGCCGGGTCGAACGCCAGCGCCCGGGCAAAAGAAATCAGCTGCCGCTGCCCGGCAGACAGCGTGCTGCCCTTCTCAATCACGGGCTCATCGATGCCGTGCGGCAAGCTCTTGAACATCTCATCTGCGCCAACTTCGCGCAGAGCAGCCTCCACCCGTTCCCGGGTGATGGACGGATCGTCCAGGCTAACATTGGACGCAATCGTCCCTGTGAACAGGAACGGATCTTGCAGCACGATGCCCATATGTTGACGCAGCAGCTGTTTGGGCATCTCCCGCACATCGCGGCCGTCCACCGTAATCCGGCCTTCGTTCACATCGTAGAAGCGGAAGAGCAAATTCAAGATCGAGCTTTTGCCCGATCCGGTATGTCCGACAAGCGCCACCGTCTGCCCTTGTTTGGCCTCGAAAGTGATGTCCTTGAGCACATCCTCCCCTTCTTTGTAGGCGAAGCGAACATGCTCGAACTTCACATTGCCCAGATAGCGATCCGATTTCTCCGCAGCCACGTCGATGCCCTGCTCATCAAGCAGCTCGAATACACGGTCAGCGGATACTAGCGCACGCTCCAAATTCGGCAGTTGGTTGACAATTCCGACCATCGGATGAAACATCCGATTTAGATAATCGACGAAGGCGTACAGTACACCAACGGTGATCAATGAGTTGATTGAACTACCCCCGACATACCAGATCAGACCGAAGAAGAACAAATTCCGAACCACATTCATCAGATTATGAGAGGTCAGCGAGTTCAAGCTAAGCAGTTTGTTCTGATATCTCGTATATTCATCGTTCAATTGTTCGAATTCTTGAATCGTTTCCTTTTGCCGGCGAAAAGCTTGTATAATCGTCATGCCTTGAATCGCCTCATTGATCATCCCATTGATCGAACCGATCCTCTCCCGAATTTCATGATTATAGAAGGAGGCATATTTACGGTAAACAATGATCCATACATATAGCAGCGGAATAACCGGAAGTGTGAATAAAGCCAATCTGTAATCTAGAACGAATAAAGCCGCGATGATGCCCACGATATAGATCGTACCTGTAAAAAAGTTCGCAAGCACCTGTACATACAGATCCCTAACTGACTCCGTATCATTTGTAATCCTCGATACAATTTTACCCGCAGGCTGATTATCAAAATAGTTGATCGGCAGTCGCTGAATTTGTGCAAAAACATCACTTCTCATGCGCTGAATAATCCGATTCGCCGCCGATTGAAGTAAATACTTTTGTCCATAGGTAAAGCCTGCACCAATAATGATTAGCAGTAGATACAAGCCTGCAAGCTTCATTAGGCTGTTAAATTCCGGTTTATAAAACGTGTAAAGCTCTTGAATACTCAGTTTCTTAACCGCGTACTCCGCTTTTTCCGTCCCCTGTGTAATTGAAAGCTTACCATCGTCGGCTAGCTTGCGTACGCCATCAAAGGCGATCGGCTGATCCACCCATACGAACTGGCTGCCCACCTGTAAAATGCGAACTTCCTTCCCTTTCGGCTCGCCTTCTGCGAAGTTGTCGCTTCGTTTATATAAAATCCCATTCGCTGGGACTGCCTTGCCAGTCTGCGTCGCAGATGTTGTCTCGTACCACGGCTTCTCGATACCGAGAATGTGTGTATCAATCATCTGTCTCGCGATAAAAGGTCCTGCCAGCTCCGTTGCCACCGCGATCGATAAGAATAACAGTGCAATGAGCAGGGGCTTTTTGAATAACGCCGCGTATTGAAATAATCGCTTACCTGTCTGTTTCAGGGTTCTCACCTTCTTTTCATCGGATATCTATTTACTAAACCTTTGTCTGCTCTTCTAACTGCTGACGGTCATACTGCTCTTTATACCAGCCGCCGAGTGCGACAAGCTGCTCATGCGTACCTTCTTCCACGATATACCCCTCATCCAGCACAAGAATCCAATCCGCGTGTTGAACAGCGGAGAGTCGGTGCGTTGTGATGAGTGTCGTTTTGCCAGCTCGTTCCGACCGGATGCCGCGAATGATTTCAGCCTCTGTTTTGGCGTCCACCGCAGATAGCGCGTCATCCAGCATGAGAATTTCGGGGTCTACATAAAGTGCCCGTGCGATCGAAACGCGCTGTTTCTGGCCGCCGGATAAGGCAACGCCTTTTTCACCTACCAACGTTTGAAGACCTTCCGGTAAGAACTCTACGTCCTTGCGGAAAGCGGCTAGCTCAAGTGCCTGCAATAGCTCTTCCTCGGTTCCTTGGCTGCGTCCAAACATAATGTTCTCTTTCACTGTTTTGGAGAAAAGAATCGGCTCTTGCGGCACGTAACCCATCCAGCCATGAAGAGTGTCAATGGTTAACTTCTCGATTGGCGTTTCTGATATAGCAATCGCACCTTGACCTAATGGATACTCTCTCAGCAGCTGTTTAAGCAGCGTTGTTTTGCCGCTTCCAGTACGTCCTACAATTCCGAGCGTCTGTCCACGCTGTAGATGAAAATTAATATTCACCAAGTTATCAATAGAAGAAGAAGGATAGCGGAAGGTTACTTCTTTAAAACTAATCGAATTCGGCAGCAGCAGTGTCGTCGCTTTTGGGTCTTCTTTTACATCCGGCTTGTAACCAAGTGTTTCATTAACCCGATCAAGGGAGGCATTCCCGCGCTGCATAATGTTCATCAACTCGCCAATTGCGAACATCGGCCAGATTAGCATCCCAAGGAATGTATTGAAGGACACGAGCTCTCCGAGAGTCAGTTCACTGTGAAACACTAAATATCCGCCGTAACATAATCCGATTAAGTAGGAAATGCCTACTAGGATTTTGACCGTTGGTTCAAAAAGGGCGTCGATCACCGCAACCGCAATATTTTTGCGATATACATCGTCTGTCATTGTTTTGAAGCTTTGTTCACTGGCTTTCTCTTGTACAAAAGCGCGAATAACGCGAACCCCGGCTATCGTCTCCAACACCCGATCATTCATTTCTCCAAAAGCATTCTGAGCGAGCAAGAATCTCTCGTGGATACGCCCCCCATAGATCGTAATCGCAACTGCCATAATCGGCAGCGGGAGAATCGAAGCGAGAGTCAGCTTCCAGCTAATAAAGAAGCCCATCATACTTAGGATGGTAAGCATAAATAACGTCGAGTCTACGAAGGTCAAAATCCCAAAGCCCGCTGTCGTCGACACCGCTTGCAGGTCATTCGTTGCTCTCGCCATCAGATCACCCGTGCGATTGCGCTCATAGAAGGTAGGCGTCATCCGCAGCAGCTGCCTCATCAACCGAGACCGAAGAATACGTTCCAGTACGAATGCTCCGCCAAATAGCTGATACAGCCAGACGTAGGATAACCCATACCCAGCTACAATTAACGCCCCCCAAAAAGCGAGCAATTGGATCAATTTACTGCCAGTCAAAGTTCCCATGTGTATACCATCAATCGCGTAGCCAATCAATTTCGGTGGAATTACATCAATGATTCCAACAATAATAAGCAGTCCAATAGCGATCGTATAACGAATCCAATTCATCCGGAAAAACCAAGCTAACTTTTTTAATACCGTAAACATGTAATGATGTCACTCCTCTCAAATGGTGCTGTCCAAAATGACCTAAATCCACACAAAAAAGGCACACCGCACGCAGCGATATGCCTTCTATGAAACAGAAAAGCGCTCGTTACGAACTTCTTCGTAACCCGCGCTTTTAATTAGCGTATGTGAAGGGGCGGCAGCAGCCGAACAAGCACAAATCATGCGCTTCCGGCTAACAATCGGGTTACAAAATATGAAATTGTATGGTTTTTATTTGTAAATCTGCGATGGGCAATAGGATCCATAACCATATCAATCATTTTTGAAACCCTCCTTTAGTGTTGTTGTAAGTAGGCTTGCATTCGTAACTGTTTTCTTTTCCAAAAGTTGTATATTCGTGCTTACAGAGGTGATCTTAACATCCTTGACGAGTCTGTGTCAACCGGATAGAAAGACTATAAACGAACTATCTTACCTCGACATTTCGGATGCATTTACTCGCCTTTTAACCCCTTTGAATTGTCACACATGTTTCAAAATATGGCGGCATATCCATAGTATATAGGTTCATAGCGCATAGGACCAACGCTTACCAAGGATAAACGACTCCGTCATCCTTCTGGGACGAGTGCGTTTGTCAAGACTAATGACGCGAAGTGTAATAAAACTTATACTTTCTTATCTACGAAGATAGCTTTCCTACGGAAAGCTTTAAGGGGAGTGGATGTGCATGGTCGATCAAGTGTTTGCTCTGATGGGTTGGATTGTCGTTTTTGGAGTTATTATTGGTGGAGTCATCGCAGGCATCGCGCGCTTTGTCGAAAGGGATTCGATACAGTACGATATGATATTTTTGTGGGAACATCGTTATACACTGGAGGAGCTGGAGTTGGTTCGGGACAAGTAGCTCTGACTCTGCCATTCATAACAATAAAAGGGCTATCCACAAGGCTGCAAGCCTCTGGTTAGCCCTTTTCATTATTTCGCTGGTGCAGTGGATGCTGCTGGAGTTGCTCCTGGTGATGCAGCTGGAACAGCCGTCTTCGCCGGAACCGGTTTATGTACCATTTGTCCGCCAATGTGCCCTGTATAGCCAACAAGGATAACTGCCGCGAGTGAACCAACCAAGTAGATTGGGTTACGACCCAATTCTTTCTTTTTCCAGATCAGTAAGCCAACACGTACAATCGCCAACACGATTGACAAAAACATCGTTAATTTCGCATAAAACTCATGCGGAACCACTAGTGGATTACGCCATGGTGATGGACCAGTTAGGACACTTGCGATAGCCCCAAGCGCACCCACAACTAGGCAAAGCATGCCAGCGGAGTGCCATTCGCGTTTTTTCGCGATAAGTGCGATTAAGTCAAAAATAAAGCTAAAAACAAGAAGTGCGATGGGTACATGTGTTACGATGTAGTGTAAATTTTTCAAGATATAATCCATTAATCTCTCTCCCCCATATTAAAAGCTATGTACGATTTCACACTACAAAGTGTAGTTTTGGATATCCGAAAAGTCAAGACTTTTCTGCATTTTTTGTCGAAGCCCGTCAACTTATCTGACATGGCTCCGACTGTTACCTGTAATCCATTAGTATCAAGGTATCCTATCTTAGATAAGTCCCACAAGTAAAATAATTGTTAAG
This sequence comes from Paenibacillus sp. Soil724D2, assembly GCF_001427935.1. Taxonomy (NCBI): domain Bacteria; kingdom Bacillati; phylum Bacillota; class Bacilli; order Caryophanales; family Paenibacillaceae; genus Paenibacillus; species Paenibacillus sp. Soil724D2. Next base: position 13,147 of record NZ_LMRY01000048.1, on the reverse strand, counting down.
AGCGAAATGAGCAGCCGAACGAAGGGCCATTTGAATGAGATTTTCATCTGTGGATCGAGAATATGCATGATGCGTACATTCATTGATGTTTCTGCGAATGAGGCGTGAGATAAGGATACATGCGGTGCTGGTGCTTGTTTGAGTAGCTTGAGGAGAGCACTGCCTAGATGTGCAGACTGGTTCATTTGTGTAATGGCATACTTGTCTGCCCGAAGTTCAATCATAATGGGGTATTTATCTGCCATCCAAGCGAATATCGGAATGTACCACATCGACTTGGATATCATCGTAAGCAGGAAGATCGCGAGTGGATCTCTGTGCCTCATATGGCACTTCTCATGCTCGATAACTGCGCACAGCTCGTTAGGTTCCAACATGTCCATAAGTCCGGAAGATAAGATCACCCGCGGCTTCCACAGCCCTATCGTCATCGCGATGGGAGCTTTGTATGAAATGATCTGGATCTGACCTTCGCCAAGTTGAAATTTATTGCGGTATTTCTCTGATAGATGAGGGTCATGATACATCTCTACGAGCTTCATTGCTTTAATGGAGCCGAGGGCATGCCGAGCAGAGATCCACAGGATTGCACTAAACGAGTAAAGAATAAGAGCGTTCACCACATTCCAAGCAATGGGTGCAGGTACATGAAGATCTTTAAATAAAATAACGCACAAATCAAATATATTATATAACAATTTCCATTTAAAAATATGTTGAAGAGCAAAGAGTAACATCTGTCCTAAAATAGCCCCCGATAACGCAAGCGACGCTGCATACAACCATTTAAACCGTGTTTCCATCATCGTTATCGATCCTTTTTGATATCTTTAATTTTTTGTTCCAGCTTGTCAAGCAGATCGGGGTCTACTTTATCAAGCGCATCCACCATATGGGTGACTGCCAAAGAACCAAATTCTTCGATTAGGTCAAAAGTAAGCTCTTTGGATTGGGTTTCCATGAACTCATCTCTTGTAACAACAGGTTTGTACTTAAAAGATCTTACAACGGATTTCTTTTGCAGAATTCCTTTGTCTACCAAGCGATTCATAACGGTCATTACGGTATTAAAATTAATGATTTTAGCTTGATCCAACTTCTGTTGGACATCTTTAATCGTCATTTCAAGGGAGTTGGTCCAGAGAATTTCCATAATCTTTGCTTCTAAGGGGCCGAAAAAGCGGTTAAGTCCGCTTCCTTCATATTTAAAGTTTTGCATTTTCATTATAGTCACACTCCTTACATAAGAAATTGTAGATCGGGGTAGATGTGAAGTCAAGATCTACCCAAGTTTGGTAAGCGACAGGCTTTGACAGCCAGATAGAAAAGACGTATAATACTTACATATAGTAAGTAATTAAATATTTTATAGTTAAGGGGCTGCTACTATGAAAATCCAAGTATTTTCAGCTGAGCAACAGGGCGTTGGCGCTTTTGACGGAGGAAAGTTCCTGGAACAACGAGCTATCAGCTTTCCGGGAGAGAAAACGGCTGTTGACCGCGTCGGTTCCTTATTCTACTGGGCATGGGGCAAAGCTTCGGAAGTATCGGAGATCGGTATGCATCCTCATAAAGCGTTCGAAATTGTCACCTATGTAATTGATGGTCTCGTAGAACACAAAGATTCCCTTGGTTCCTTGGAAACAGTGACAAACGGCGGTGCGCAAGTCATTCAAGCCGGTTCCGGCGTTTATCACGCAGAGGCGTTCCGCAGAGCAGGCAGCGAAGCAATGCAAATCTGGTTCGAGCCTCACCTTAGTGAGACCGTGAAAAAGCCTGCCACTTACAATCAATATGACCATGAGAAATTCTCAATCAGCCAAAATGGGGGAACAACGATGAAAACCGTTATAGGCGGAGATTCTCCAATTAAGCTCGATACGGACGTTAATATGTACGATTGGACCCTTGAGCCTGGTTCCGAGTTCAGCTACACACTTACGCCAAGCCGCCCGCTAGCCTTCCTCGTTATTCAAGGGCAGGGTACAAGTGAAATCGCCGCGGAGAAGCTTCAAGCATGGTCCCACAAAGACTTCGCGATAGTTCAAGCTACTACTGAAGGTGAAGCTCTTCACCTGAGAGCTGATAGCAATCAAGGCCTGCGTATCATAGCTATTGAAGTGCCGGAAGATCCGGGCTATACGTTATATCATAAATAAGCAGCAGATAAGCAAGGAGATAAGTAGCAGAAACGCAACAGCCCCGTTCCTTTGTAGGAATCGGGGCTGTTTATATTATTGGTTACTCTGAAGCCTTGCCTTTTCATCGTTTAGTGATTGGACGGCTTGCTGCACGGCTGGTGAATCAGATTGATCCGTCGCCTGCTCTAGCGCTCTTTCCGCATGAGTGATTGAATTCTGGGCCTCTTCGGTCGTCTGCGACGTTGGATGAGACATCGCACGAGAAACGGCTGCGTGAACATTCTCCACCGAATTTTGCGCTGAGGATATCGGATTTTGTGATTGTAGACTTGAATCAGGCTGTGTCATGGTGATTAATTTCCTCCTCTGGGGTTAATTCGTTACACCCGCTATGTTGAGGCATTTACTCACATTTTATACCTTCTATTTGATTCTCTTCCCTCTAAGCCTCGTCTAAAAGCCGCGAAAAGAACAAAGGTTATACTGGCGCCAAGCCCATTCAATATCACATCATCGACATCAAAACTGCCTACCCGCAGCAGCATTTGCAGCAATTCCAAGCCCACAAGAGGACATCCAAAGTACAGGAGGAATGTACGGTAACGTATTGCGGAGCGAAATAAATAAGGCAGTAAAAAACCATAAGGAAGGAAGACTCCAATATTGCCAAACAAATTGATGATCCAAGTCCGGCTAGAAAACGAATCAACATGCAGCACATACATACGGATTGTCCGAAAAGGGACAACATTGTAAGCAAGTGGACCTGTAGTGTGCATATGCCGACCGAACCCTAGAAACATCCAATATAGCAAAATGCTCGTGTAGCCTATGAAAAGCAGCCAGATGAGCGTCCGAGCGAGCTTGATATTCATGTGTCAGTATCCCCTTTATGAATCCAGCTAAGGTTAGCAAAGAAACCTCCCTTCAGCCTGGACCGATGAGAGGTTTCTAGATTAGCGCAGCTCTATTTTTTCACACCATCTAAAAATTTGAACGACTCAAAAGCCTTATTGAGCCGAGCCTGATTGGCTTCGGTGCGGACCGCATCATCCATACGGAGCGTTGCCGTGTAAGAAATATTATTTTGATTGAAAATATAGATCGTTTCCTTGTAAGGAATCTTGGCACTTGCATAGCTGATCTCATACTTTTTGACTTTCACATCACCGAAAAGCGAGATTTCCTCATCGGTAAACGTATAGTCATTATCGTTATCGTGACTTTTCTTCTGAGCGGCATCTTCCTCTTTAACCATCTCATCGTAAGTCGTTTTCGTTTCTGCACCTACGCTTAAGTACCCGCCTGTAAAGAGGAACGTCTTATTCACTTGATCTTTGTTATCGTACGAGTTGCTGCTGGTCCAGATCTCTGGAATTTGCAGCGCGTATTTAAATTTCTCATTTTTGTAAGTTACTGTACGATTGGGATCCATGAGCTCATCCAGATCTTGAATGAAGCCAAGCTCTTGATCCATGCTGTCTTTGTCCACTTTGATCGTATCCGTTAAGGTTTTCAAGAGATCCTCTAGAGAAGCCCCCTCTTCTTCTTGCGGATAATTCACATCCACCTCATATTTGTACTTATCCTTAATAAAAAGGAGGGAAAAGCCTGCGCTCCACTTACTCCCTAACGTACTCGCATAGGTCACTTTCAGAGCAGGCACACCGGCAAGAGTTAGCTCCTCGGGTTCTTCCATACTGCGGTATTTCGGGGCATATGAAGCTTCAAACTGCTTACGCTGCCGATCCGCCCACGCTCCCAATGTATCACCGGATGAGACTGAGGTTACACCGACATGAAGTATTTGGGAATAGTCATCATTAAAGAATGAGGAGCCGCCCGTATAACCGCCTTGCTGCCAATTGGAGGGCAGATCAAAGGATAAGCCATACTCATTCGTGTAGGATGTATTGCCGCCAGAGTAGACTGAAATGTCTTTAAGCGACTCATCTTTTTCATTAAAGGAAAGCTTAAAGCTATCCAGCAGATCGTTGTAGCTATTCTGCTTAAAATTGTTATTGTAATGCTCTTTCGATACAAATAATTGCACCGTATATAAGTTGCCTTGGTGAAGGTATCCACGGGTCTGGATATAGCCTTCATCCCCTGAACGACCGACAATTTTGGCATAGGGATTACCTTCACGCTTCACATACTGACGCTCCAAAATAGTTGAAGCCGCGCCGGAATAATCATCCTCATCGTTACCGGCCAATCTGTTCAGAAGTGCTGAAGGTGACAGCTCGTCGCTTTGATTGCTCTCCACTTTAATCGATAGGGAGAAATCCCCCTTGGCATCCACGAAACTGACGGAGTCGCCATCATCGGACTGATGACCTTTCACTAAGCCCGCCGGGTATTTCATGGACCAACCGTAGTGGCTGTCGCCGATTTTCGTTTTGCCGCGGTCCGCATCCAAGTAAGAACCCTCAGCATCCTGCGAACTTTTCATTTCCTGTTGCTGAGCCTCTCCGAGTGTAACCGACTTCGATTTGGTGGCATTACCAGATTGAATGGTTATTTCGATCGTTTCACCCGGCAAATACTTCTTAATCGCCTCATTGTAATCCACCAGCGTCTTCACTTTACTTGCACCGATCGATACGAGTAGATCATCTTGCTGAATGCCAGCCCCTGCCGCTGGTGAATCGGGATCTACGTATGCAACTCTTAAGCCCGTAGAACTCGGTAAACCAACAACCGCTTCCCAGCTTTCTTCCAGCTCCAGACCGAGATAAGGGCGTTTTACTTTGCCGTAAAGCTGAAAATGCTTTAATACATATTTGACGGTATCCACTGGAATCGCGAACCCCAGATTTTCGACGCCGATATCCGCATATTTCATCGTATTAATACCAATGACTTCGCCGTTCATGTTGATCAAAGCGCCCCCGCTGTTACCAGGATTAATGGCCGCATCCGTCTGAATAAGCTGATATTGCGAGTTCACAGAGCGGTCAAGCCCGCTGACAATCCCAACGGTGACGGAGTTCCTAAGGGCAAAAGAAATCGGAGTCCCGATTGCCGCAACGGTTTCACCAACTTTAATATCAGAGGAAGAGGCGAATTTCGCAGGCGATAAGCCGGTGGCATCGATTTTGACCAAGGCTAAATCGCTCTCCTCGTCGATATTCGTTGCACGTCCGCTATAAGTTGTACCGTTCGACGTAACGACGACGATATTCTTCATATCCTTGACCACATGTGCATTCGTCACGATAACGCCATTCGATTCCACAATGACACCCGTGCCGTGTGCGAGATTAAAGCGGTTCTTGTCTAAGGATTTATCCGAATCAGATGAAGGCTTTCCGATAATGGCTACAACGGAAGGTGATGTCTTCTCAATGACCTTCGGAACCTCCGCATTCACTTCGGCTGCATAAGATGGCGCAGGACCCTGAAGAGAAACAAGTAAGAAGGCTGCGAGCAGCACGGTGATCCCTTTTTTCGTAAAAGTATTCCAATTCCCCATTGTTGTGTTCCTCTCTTAACAAAAGATGGCAATAGCTAGAATCTAGCATAATTAAGATAGAGAAACAATACAAATATTTCCACAAAAAGAGGGCTTAATCGACATTCCGTTATGCGTTCGGGGTGTGTATTCACCGATAATTGATCCCTACGGATGAAGCCAACAACCGCAAACCCTAGATCTCAAGCCAAGCGAAGTGCCAGATCTGTCGGGGCAGATTTCGACAAAAGATTAGCTTCACTCCACTTCTGTCTCCAGCTCTTGGATCCGTTTCTCAACGTAGCGTGTATCCTTGTGAGCATGGTAGGTTTCTGCCTTCTCTACAATGACTGCCGTGTTATACTCCGGGATGCCTGCATACTGCTCATACACGCCTTTGGGTATCAAGGAGTTGCCTTCAGGCCAATGCACCTCAATGTTGCCTGGTTTTACGTCGGCACGCTTAACTCTTCCGTGCATGCTGCCGTAGCTGTTGTAGATGACAATCGCCTCTCCTTCATTCAAAGAGAGAGCGCGAGCGTCGTCGTTATGAATAAGCACATCGTAGCGATCTGCTTCATTGAATGGATCGATGTCGCTGTAGATCATCGAATTGAACTGCTTGCCGCGGCGCGTCGTCACCGCGAAATGCCCTTCCGGCTTCCGCAGCTCCGGAAGTTCGATCGGCAGCAGCGCACCGCGGCCATCCGGCGTCGGACAGACGCCGTCCTCGCACAGCCACGCGCCGCCGTATTGAAACACATCACCGCGCTCACGCAGGTGTTGGATGCCATTGTAGCTCGGCGCGGCTAGAGCAATTTCCGCGCGGATGGCTTCTGCGCTGCCGCAGCCCAGCTGCTCGGCGGCATCCGGTTTCACGCGGCGGGCGAGATCCACGTAAATCGCCCATTCCGCGCGGGCTTCGCCGATGCGGGGGCCGGCGATCTCGGGCGAGAAGTACACCATCCGCTCCGTGGAGGTGGACGTGCCCCCTCCGGGCTGCTCGTAACGCGTCATCGCGGGCAGCACCACCACAGCCTCCCGCGCGTCAAGCAGCGTGGAGGTATTCAAGATGATGTCCTGGTGAACACGGACATCGATGCTTGTGAGAGCCTCGCGGACGAATGCCGGGTCCGGCATCGTCTCGAGGAAGTTGCCGCCGGATGTGTAGAACATCCGGAGCTTCCGCTCCTGCTCCTCAGGCAGGAGCGCGTTCTCTAGGGTGACACCGACGATGTCACCCTGCCATTTCGGCAGCTCGAACCCCCAGAGCTGCTCGATTCTTGCGCGGTCGGCGGCGTTGGCGATTTCGCCGCCCGGCAGGCTGAAGGGATCGGCGCCCATTTCGCCGGATCCCTGTACGCCGCTGTGGCCGCGGATGGGCATCAGCCCGCAATGCTCGCGGCCGAGGAAGCCTCGCAGGAGGGCGAGATTCGCCACCTGCGAGATGTTGTCCGTGCCGAAGCGGTGCTGTGTGAGCCCCATGCTCCACACGAAAACCGCGCTCTTGGCACGCGCCAGCAGCTCCGCGAACTCGCGCATGCGTTCACGGGTGAGGCCGGACGACTGCTCCAGCGTCGTCCAGTCCTGCTGCGCCACGTGGGCGCGCAGCTGCTCTAGCCCGTTCGTGTGCGCCTGCACGAACGCATGGTCAATCGCGGAGCCCGGCTCACGCTCCTCCATCTCGAACCATATCTTCATGACGCCGTTCATGAAGCCGATATCCCCGCCGATGTTCACTTGATACACATCGTCGGCCAGCTTCGTCCCGAATAACGCTGATTCGGGTATCGAAGGAATCCAGTACTGCTCCATGGACGGCTCGTAGTACGGGTTAATGACAACGATCTTCGTCCCTTTGCGCTTGGCCGCGTACATATACTTCGTCGAGACCGGCTGATTATTCGCGGCCACGCTGCCCCAGAACACAAGGACGTCCGTGCCGATCCAGTCCTTGTAATTACACGTCGAAGCGCCCACGCCAACGGAGCGCTTAAGTGCCGTCTTCGACGGAGAGTGGCAAATACGCGAGGCGTTGTCGATGTTGTTCGTACCGAGCAACCTTGCCACCTTCGCTGCCACATAGTACGACTCGTTCGTAATCCCCCGAGCCGTCAAGTAAAAAGCCATCTGCTTCGGATCAATCGCACGCATCTTTTCTGCAATCGTGTCCAGAGCCTCATCCCATGTGGCTCGGCTAAATTTCCGCTCCCCATGGCGGCGGATGAGCGGATAAGGGATACGCCCGAGCTGTCTGAGCTCAGTGCTGCTCATGCGGCTCAGCTCGTCAATGTCTGCATGCAGCAACTCCTCGCGAATCGCCGGCATCGTGTTCAAACGCAGCACATTCAGCCGCGTTGTACAGAGATGCGGCCCTGCCAGCGTTTGGTCGTAGAGGCCTGACACGCCTAGCGCGCAGCCATCGCACACGCCTTGCGTCAGAATGCGATACGCATAGGGCAGATTATCGCGATTCTGCCAGGCGATTTTTGCCGTTTCGCGAATATGCTGCGGCTTTATTTTCCCGAGGCCGAACGGCACCTTGCTGACCCACAGCTTCGGATCTGGTTTAGCGGGCAGCTTGATTGGCCCCGTATGCTTCGTTTTCCCCATATTAAGAACGCTCCTTAGTTCTATTTTTCAACTCTTCCACTCTTCCCCCTACTCCGTACACCCAATAGCTGCCCTATCGCACCCCAGCAAGCAAAAAACCACCGCAAAACACTCCCCAGACCTCCTCTCATTAGAGGAAGCCTCAAGTCATGTCTCACAGTGGTTAGTCTCCGGCAGGTTCGCTACCAAGTGCCAAGCACCTTAACCTATGTATATGCTGCTAATAGAGCTATTATTTAACCGAAAATAGAAGCACTTTTTACACCATATCTACTTACAAAACTTCTTTTCCAAATCCTGATCAAAAACGAACACCGACATCCCCTCATCCAGCTCAATATCGATATCGACGAACAGCTTAACGAACTTCGCGCCAAGCAGCTCCTCCATCTCGACAGGGGGGTGTTCTTTATAAATCTCTTTCACCATTTCCGTGCGAGCCGTGCGGAGCATTTGCCTGCCATCGCCGGTTTTCGCTATAAACTTTTCAACGGGAGAGAGGTTTCCTGCCATTTCGCATATCGCCCAGCACTTACAAAAGGTCGTCATCACGCGCTCCGGCCCCTTGCCCATATGCTTTTTGCGATAAGCTTTCACCAGGTTACTAAATTCGGCCTCCATTCGGTTCATCGGCCAGCCACCTTTATATTTACTGCTTCAATCATAGCAAGAAAGCGTATACCTGACAACTGAACCGCTAGACTCATTTAACAAGGATAAACGACTCCGTCGTCCTTCTGGGACGAGCGCGTTTGTCAAGGTAGATGATCTGCTTTAAGCGAATTATTTTTTCGGAAAATATTTCTCCAGGTCATCCAGCAATAAATTAGCCGCTTTAATTCCGCCTGCTGTATTCCAAACCGCATCACTTACCTTGTGCACCTTACCTTGTTTCACGACATCGAGGTTTTTCCAAAGCGGATCATTCGTCCATTCTTGCTCAATTTTATTCGCTTCGCCCTTTTCGTTATCCCATGTGAAATAGAATAGAATGTCCCCATTCATATCCGGAATACGTTCTTTCGTCAGATCATCTGCGAATTTATCTTGATTCTGCGAAGCTGGCCGTTCAAAGCCCAGTTTATTGAGAATAACCCCTGAGAACGTATCCTTCATATAAATACGAACTTTACCCGGCATAAAACGAACAATCGATACCTTCGTCTTTAACTGATTGCCTGCTTTTGCTTTGAAATCTATGATACGCTTCTCGAAATCTCCAATGATTTTATCGCCTTCAGCTTTTTTGTTCAAAGCTTCTGCATACAGTTTGAAGTTGATCTGCCAATCGCCTGAAAGTCTCTCCGAAAATACGGTGGGAGCAATAGCTGACAGCTGCTCGTACACTTTTTCCTGACGCACCTTATTTCCGATGATTAGATCAGGCTTTAAAGAAGCGATCATTTCTAGATTTGGTTGGTTTTCGTCCCCAACTATTTTCACGCCTTCCATATCCGCTTTGATATGATCATACCAATCCCCTAATGTAAAAGACTTCACCGCACCAACAGGCTTAATCCCCATCGAGAGAACGGCTTCCGTACCTTCATTTGTTAACACGACAACCTTTTGGGGAGTGCCTTTTATCTTTGTTTCTCCCATGGCATGTTTAACGGTATATTCTTCCAACTGAGCGGGCTGACTTTCTTTCTTCGTATTCGTGGTAGCTGCAGCATCCGACTTCGAATTGTCTGTTTGTTGTCCGCAACCAGCTAGGATCAGCATGATCATCGTAGTAAGAATAAGCAGCTTAACTCCATATGTACGATTTGCAGCAGAAAAATGGGTATGCATAAATAGTTATCTCTCCTTCAAATTTCATGAGAATGATTATCATTATCTATAACATCCTAATTCCTTTACTATCAAATGTCAATATCTCTACAGGCAAAAAAAAGACCAACCTTCATTTGAAGGCTGGCGCTTTAACACTCAATTTTGTAAATCAATGTCTCTATCTTCAATCGTTATCCTCTTCATCCCATTTACGGGAGTACGCTTTCTTCGTTACCCAGAATGTCAGACCCACTATGATCAAAAGGGCAATAATACCTAAGATGATGGCACCAACCATTGTCTAACTCTCCTTACTTGCTTATACTCAGCCTCAATTACTTATAACCCTTACTATAGCCCGAAAATCTGTAAACACGCAAACAAACAAGCCTTTTTCAATTGCTAAAACAAATCCAACTGACGTGGTCCCAGCCCTTCATATTCTAAACCGAGCAGCCCCATCAATTCCTTGGCATTCCCTGCGGCATGTCCGCCTGAATTGTTATTGAAGATCACGCATACCTCCCGCGTATGCTCCTGAAGCGCTAGCAGCCACGTCTTCCACTCCAGCAGCTCTTGCTGATTGTAATGGTATAAGTACCGTACGTCACGCCAGTTCGCCTCGTTGTTTTGCACCCAACCGCCAATATTGCGGCCGTGGAATCGAACCATCGTCATCTCAGGGTGTGTAACCTCCAGCACGGTAGGCACCGAACCAATCCCGGCCTGCGGCTCATCACAGATGCTATGCATCCAACCCTCTCGCCGCATAAAGGTGAGCGTCTTTTCACGCATTTCCTCCGTAAACCAGCTCTGATGGCGGAATTCCAGCGCTACGGGTACATCGCCCATCTTCTCTTTAGCATCACGAAGCACCTCCACATTCGTCTTGTTGCAATCAAACCAAGGTGGGTACTGAAACAGAACAGCTTTAAGCTTCCCCGCTTCTTGAACAGGTCGAATCGATTGTAAGAAAGCCTCAAACATTTGCTCCATCCCGCCGGCAAAAGGATTCTCTCCCCGCAGATGGCCCGTCATTCCTTGGTATGCCTTAATAATGAATCCAAAGCGTTCTGGGGTCTCTTGGTTCCATTTTAAATAATTACGTTCCGGTTGGATAGCGTAAAAAGAAGTATCCACTTCCACAATCGGAAAGTGTGCGCCATACTCCCGCAGCTTCCCTTTGCTGCCGCCTAACTCATGGTCGCCCCATCCGGCTAGACCGATGTTGATCATGCCCTTCACCTCTCGGATAATCGTTAACTCCATTGTAGCGTTCTAATACCAACAGAAACAACTTGTCTGGTCATAAACCAGGCATATCTCCCTGACATTACGTTGTCAGTAAGTTGTTATATAATGGAATTTATATAGCGAATGATCGTTCAAATCATAGGAGGCACATCCACATGTCGTTAATCAATTCTTCAGACGAGGGCTGCGCTAAAATGGACATTTCTAAACCCGCCATGACCGGCTTTGCCAACCATACCCTCAGTCAGCGTGCCTTAAACCGAGCACTACTAGCTCGGCAATTGCTCCTCGAGCGCTCGGACATGCCCGTCCTCCAGGCTGTCCGGCACCTCGTCGGTCTGCAGGCGCAAGCTCCTAACCCACCCTATGTGGCGTTGTGGACTAGACTGCAGAACTTTCGCCATGAGGAGCTGTCTCAGCACATCATGGATAGAAGCATTGTGCGCATCGCCATCATGCGCTCAACAATCCATCTCGTCACGGCCGAAGACTGCCTGACGCTGCGCCCCGTCCTGCAGTCCGTGCAGGACCGCGCCTTAAAGGGCACGTTCGGCAAGAAGCTTGCCGAACTGGATCTAGACGCGCTCGCCGCCGCCGGGCGAGCGTTCCTCGAGGCGCAGCCGCTCACCTTCAGTGAGCTCGGCAAGCGCCTTCAAGCCAAGTGGCCGCAGCGCGATGCCACGGCTCTGGCTCAAGCGGTGCGCTGCAGCCTGCCGCTTGTTCAGGTGCCGCCCCGCGGCATCTGGGGCGCCAGCGGACAGGCCGCCCACACCACAGCGGACGCTTGGCTCGGCCGCCCGCTGGCACAAGGGCAAGACCCCGAAGCCATGCTGCTGCGCTACCTGGCGGCCTTCGGACCTGCATCCGTCAAGGATATGCAGGTCTGGTCCGGGCTTACTCGGCTGCGCGAGGTGATTGAGCGGCTTCGCCCAAGCCTGCTCTCCTTCAGCGACGAGCAAGGAAACGAGCTGTTCGACCTGCCGGACGCTCCTCGGCCGGACCCTGCAATCCCAGCACCGCCGCGTTTTCTATCGGAGTTCGACAACATGCTCCTGTCCTACGATGATCGCACCCGCATCATGCGCGATGAAGACAAGCATCAGGTGTTCACAGACAATGGCATCATCCGGGCCACGCTGATTGTCGATGGTTTTGTTCGCGGCATTTGGTCCATCACCCAGAAACGCAAATCGGCTATTTTGACCATCAACTTATTCGAGCCATTATCCCAAGTTGAACACATAGAAGTTGCTGCGGAAGCGACACGGTTGTTTGAGTTCATCGCTCCTAATGCCGATACACGAGATATTCTCTTTCAATGAGAAAACCTCTATCGAGGCCTTTCGAAGATGAGCGACCGCGTTTAACGAGGTGAGACTTTGGTCTACGACCAAAGATCCCTATAAGCGGAGAGACTTTGGTCTACGACCAAAGATCCCTATAAGCGGAGAGACTTTGGTCTACGACCAAAGATCCCTATATTAGGTTTTATAGCCAATAAGAAAACGGTTTTCGGGTAACGAAAAACTCTTATGTGGTCAAAAAAAATAAACCCCGACTGCCCTCGAGGTTTACTATTTTTATGGAGACTATGGTTTTATGGACTACTGATTTCCAATGTGCCTTTTATTTTACCCAGGTTAAGCCTAGGTTGGGTTCGTACAATTTATCACTAAATAGCTTAATCAAAGGGGGATTGTTGTATGTTATACAACAATAAGATTAGCTTTTCCCCGTTTTCCCGACGATTGTTGTAGAAAATGCAACAATTTCTCCCAAATATCGCTCTATTTGATGAAATGAAGCTAAATTCTATAAAGCCCCCTAATTAAGTTGGACACTTTTAGGCTAAGAAAATACAATGAAATTAGCCGGAGGTTGTTCGTATGAGGGTAAAGCATAGCAA
>NZ_LMRY01000047.1:0-20075 GCF_001427935.1 Paenibacillus sp. Soil724D2 | reverse complement strand
ATTCTATAAAGCAATGTAACTGTTAGCACAAAGAAGCAATCTTACGAAAATTGGCTTTTTTAACGGGAAGACTCCAGAATTCGGGGGCCTAGCCGAAATAACCAGAAATAAAGCTGTATTGTTGTACAAACTACAACAATTACAGCTTGGTGAGAAAAATTGGACAAAAATGTTGTACGCCGTACAACATTCCCTTATTACAAAGGCGGGAACTGACCAATTCGAAGGCTTCTACTCCTCTGACTCTCAAATAAGCTAGAAAATCCATTGCCTGAAAGAAAACCATTCGCTAAGTTAGCTTGAATGTTTCCACAATCTCAACCAGCACAATATATCTCTAAGCAAGCTAAATAAGGACAATCGATAAGTCTAATTGGAAGGTGAATCCGAGATGAAATCATTAAAGCTGCGAATACTTATCCTTAGTTTTCTTCTATTCTTGACCCCGATACGAGGCACAACCATGGCTAACGGCAAGGTTGAACAGCCACTGGCTGCGCCTTTGTTTTCGTTCTCCGTGATGAGCGATGTTCACATCACTTCCTACGACCAAGTTGCTCAGCTGAGGCTGAGCCAAGCGCTGGCCGATCATCACGCACTGCGCCCGGACAGCAAGCTGCTCGTCTTGAACGGCGACCTTACGAATGGGAGTGAGGCCGACTATCGCAGCTTGTTGGCGCTGCTCGGCCGCCAGCACCATGCCCCTGTGCATGCGACCATGGGCAACCACGATTTCTACGGCGTGTGGCCCACGACGGAGGGTGGGCTGGATACATCGAAGATGAATCCAGCATGGTCGAGCAAGCAAGCGGTCGCGTTATTCGACCGCATGATGGGCTACGATAAGCCGTATCACGAGCTTATCGTGGAGGGCTACCGCTTCCTGTTCCTTAGCGGGGAAGCGTACAGGGACGTGAACGCATCCTACGGTGAGGATGCGTTCCTGTCACCCGAGCAGCTCGGCTGGCTGCGCGAGCGGCTTACGGTCGCGGGCTCGGCGGACGCCGGCAAGCCCGTGTTCGTGTTCCTCCACCAGCCACTGCCGCAGACGCTGGATGGCACGGATCGGGAGCTGGGCGTCGTCCAGCACGAAGAGCTTCGGGCGCTGCTCGATGCGCACCCGAACGTCATTCTGTTCAGTGGTCACACCCACTGGAACCTGGAAACGACCAGACAAGTGAAGCAGCTGAAGTTCCTTGCCGCTTCCAGCGCTTCCATCCGGGAGGTATGGAACGCGCAAAACGTTCCCGAGACGCAAGCCATCAGCCAAAGTCTCGTCGTGGACGTTTACAAGGACCGCGTGGTGATCATGCGCCGCGAACACTTCAAAAAGCGATGGATTGAACCATCCATCGCCAAAGGCTACGACGTGAAATAGGTATCAGCCGTCTCCGCAACCACCAAAAAACTACAATGAAACCAACCGGAAATAGACGTTTAACGGACCTGGATGCCGTTAACTGCCTATTTGGAGCGATGATTCCGAGCTTACGGACTTCAGCGCCGTTATTCGGTTTCAATCTATCTTTTTTTCATAATTTGAAGTAGATTAAGGGCTGTCGAGTCCATTAGATTTTCAAATTCAATCTTTTTCGGGGATTAACGTCGCTCCAGTCCTTTAGTCGGGAAAGATGAATTTGAAGTAGATTTCGCCCCCATTTCCTTACTCAACAGCTGTATGTTGATTGGTCAGTCGTGGAAAAAAAACTGCCCGACAAGGCTAGAAATAGCCCAATGTCTGGCAGTCTTTTTGCATTTTAAACCTTTTCGATTTAATCTTTTTATACGAATTCAGTTCCCATCCATCCTAATGAAACTGCTTAATCAGCCGCTTAGCCGTCCCATTCGGTGTCTCAATCACTTCGTACATATTGACGACCACGCCGGAATCAACCTGCTCATTTTTTAAACCGGTGACGACGACTTTTTGCTTGCCGCTAGTTAATTTCCCTGTACCTGTCAGCGTTGCAGTTTGAGTGCCAACAATACGGCCAAGGGAATCGACCATATCGAATTCAATTTTGGAGAAGTTCGAATCAATAATCACCTGATCTTCATGGGCAATGTCTAGATCCAGATTAAGCTGGTAAGAGTAAGTCCCGCTGTTATAAAGCCAGCTTATCGAGCTGTCATTCACTTTGAGGGAGAAAGGATACAAGGCAAGCGTATCGCTTTCCGTCTCTTTCTGCAGTGCTACCCGATAGGTTCCTACCGACACATTACCCTCGGATACAGACTTATCGTCATACACATTCAATGCGAATGTCTCATCATCTGATTGTGTTTTATTCGGAAGCAGGTAGGAATAGCTCACTACATAAGAACTGCCCGGTGTGATTTGAGTAGCAACTGAGCTTTGGCGAGATCCCGTATAGGTATTCCCTTTGCTGTCGATCAGCTCATTTTGAAGCTCAGGAAGGGCGATAGTGCTTGTTCCATTGTTCGTGATTTTGTATTTGGCTACAGCTGTTTTGTAGCCTAGATCGTCGTTCTCGTGAGCATGCAGCTCGACTAGGGCGACATCTAGATTTTTATTAACAACAGAGCTGTTGTTGAAAATCAGCTTACTGCCAAGCTCATAGTTCACAGCTGTTGTAAAGCCGCTTTGCGCTTCGCTTGCCCCTTTAAGCAGGAAGACGGCAACCGGCATTTTACTAGCCGCTACTGCCCCACTGTTGTTAGTTGTAGACGTCGAGCTAGTAGTAGCCCCTGCCACTGAGCCTGTAGTTGCTGTTCCAGAAGCTGTGCCGCCGCTCGATGTACTCGCTGTCGAGCCAGATGCCGAGCTGCCCGAGCTACTCGCAGTAGCCGTCTGCCACAGCACCAGCTGAGCTGCATTCGGATCAACACCCGTTGGCAGAATGGCGTTGAAGTAATACGAACCCGTCTCTTTTGGAGCTAGGTAGGCGCTGCGGGCGGCGTTATCGGTCGATGTAACAGACGTGCCGCTGTCGCCGAACTGATAAGAAGCAGAGAAGGATGGCACGGAGGCGATCACCTCGTCATCATTGCTGAGCGTGACAACGGTCTGCACATGAACACCGTCTGCTTGAATCGAATACGTCGACGTATTCGCCTTCACGGTGACCTGCTCGCCCTCCTGCTGCCCAGCATAGACTTGTTTGGTGCCAAGCGCTGCTGTTTGCAGCGAAGTGTTCAAACTTAGTGTACCAAGCGAGACATCCTCGCTTTGATTCAAGTAATAATATTCCAGCGCGAGGCCGCTGGTCGGCATTTGTCTGGAAACGAGTGTTTTGAGCGTCATCGTATCCGATTGATTCGGCAGGAACGTTGTATCGGAACCGCTAGCAACCGTAGAGGTATACTTCAGCCCATTAGCATCCACGAGTCTAACTTGTAGACCGGAAGGCAGCTTAACACTGCTCGAGCCTAAGTTTTTTGCTGAAACTTGTGTGTACATGTACCATTTTCCATTCTCCGTGACGCGAACGCTTTGGCCCAATTGAAAAGCAGCGGAGGCGTCATTGGAGAGCGTACTATCGAGTGCATGCAAATTAATAATTTGCTCAGGCACCTTTACCTGTCCCTCCTGCACAACCGAGGAAACAGGAAGTTCGCCTAGGTGATTCATGAAATCGGCTTTGCCGAAATCCCACCGGAACACATCCACTTTTAGTTGAGCGGCTGTTTCACCTGCTGGCAGGTTAGCGTAGAATCGGAAGCTTTGATCCTGCCCAGGGAGGACACTCGCACTCTTTTTCTCGCTTAATTTCGCCGTGTAGCTATGTCCTGCTTGATCCGTAACCCGTACCCCATATTGGTTAAAATCTATCGCTTGGCTTTCCCCGTTATGTAAAAGAACGGAAAACTGAAGAGAAGAAGACGAGAGTGCCGCTTGGTTTAATGTAAAATAGGAGGAATTCGTGATATAAATCGCTTCAGTAGCCGCATGAGCAGCGGGAGCCATCCACGATGCAGCTGCAAAGCTGCCAGTCAACAGCAGGGCAAGACTTGTCTGTTTGAGTGAAATTGATGATAATTTGCGAATCATATTTTCATACCTCCTGTGGACCTAATCAAAACGCAGTGCGTCGATTGGTTTTAATTTTGATGCTTTATTAGCTGGATATAATCCGAAAATAACACCAACCAAGGCCGAGAATAAGAATGCGTAAAGCCCTATATTTAGGGATAAACTCGTTTGTTGACTAGGGTTAATATAAGGCCATGCTAGAGATAAGCCGATCCCCAAAATCAATCCAATCAACCCACCCATACCGCTAATCAGCGTAGCTTCAACTAGGAACTGCAGCAAAATGTTTCTCCGCTTCGCGCCAATCGATTTACGAATCCCAATTTCCCGGGTGCGCTCACTCACGGTTACGAGCATGATGTTCATGATGCCGATCCCGCCTACTAATAGGGATATTGCCGCTACTGCGACTAGCTGATTGGTCAATGTGCTGGAAGCCGTCTGTCTGGCGCTAATTAATTCGGATGAATTCAAAATGTTGTATCCCGTTGTGCTTTTAAATTTATTAAATAAATAAGCTTCTAACGTTCTTTGTACCCGGGATACCTCATCGCCAGAAGCTGCTTCGACGTAAGCCGTCCGAATGTTACCCAGTTTAAAATCCCTGCTCATGGTAGGGAGCGGCACATAAACCGAGCTATCGAGCGATGTTCCGCTTGTATTGGAGCCTTTCGTTTTGAGCACACCGATTATCGTGTACATATATCCGTTCACATTAATTTCTTCATCAATCGGGTCATACGTACCGAAAAACTGCTTAGCCACATCACTGCCTATTACAGCAACGTGATTGCGGAAGTCCAGATCGGCTTGAGCCAAGAAGCGGCCGCTGGCGACCGTCCCCTTTTGCAAACTGAGATATCGATCATTAGTTCCAATGACATTGTAAGTCTCTGTTGTCCGGTCATATTTGATACTAGTGCTATTTCTAGTCATCGTCGGTGCAATTGCACTGATTCCTGAAGTATTCTCAAGCTGCATGACTTCATCATAATTCAGCTGCGTGGCGCGTCCGTTGCCCAACAGGTTAACCGTCAGCAGGTTCGTTCCCAACCCTTCGTATTGCTTTTCAATCGCCTTGGACGTACCTTGGCCTATCGAAACTAGCGTAATAACTGAGCTAACGCCAATGATAACGCCAAGCATGGTCAGCACCGTACGAAGCGGATTCGATCGCACCGTGGCCAGCGCCATTTGGAAAAGCTCCCAAATTCTCATGAAAGCGCCCCCTCTAGTTTACGTTCAGGTGTTGGCAGCATTGCGTTTCTCTGATCGCTAATGACTTCTCCGTCACGCAGCGTCACAACGCGTTTGGCATTGTCTGCAATGTGATGGTCATGGGTGATCAAAACAATCGTGTTGCCTTGCCGATTCAGCTCCTTAATCAATTCAAGCACCTCAATGCCGGTCTTCGAATCCAGTGCGCCAGTCGGCTCATCTGCCAGAATTAATGACGGCGATATGGCCAAAGCTCTGGCAATGGCTACACGCTGCTGCTGCCCGCCAGACAGTTCACTTGGCTTGTGATGTCCTCGCTCACCCATCCCGAGTTTCTCCAGCATCCGCTGCGCCTGTTCTCTCCGCTGTTTGGCTGGAATGCCTGCATAAATCATCGGCAGCTCTACGTTCTCCGTCGCAGTAAGTCTGGGCAGCAGGTTGAACTGTTGAAAAATAAAGCCGATTTTCCGGTTACGCAGCTCAGCAAGCCCGTTGTCTGACATCTTCTCTGTCGCTACGCCGTCTAACGTATAAGAGCCAGAGCTCGGACTATCCAGCAGCCCGATTGTATTCATTAACGTTGACTTTCCCGATCCACTGGGACCAATGATGGCAACAAAATCTCCTTCCGCAATATGCAGGGTAATGCCGCGCAAAATTTGCAATTCTTCTGCACCCCGAGCATAACTCTTCGTTACCTCGTTTAGTTCAATAATATTCATCGAATCGCTCCTCTCCGTAGGGCTGGCTAACGGCTAGCGGCCCGTGCCTCCACCATTTTGCGTTCCGCCACCGCCTGTGCCGCCAGCTCCGCCAGGGAAGTTGCCTCCTGCACCACCTGGAAAACCACCCGCACCCCCAGGGAAACCTTGCTGCTGTTGTTGATTCGTCGTTGTCGCTCTGCGCACCGGCATCACGACCTGGTCGCCTTCGTTCAAACCACTGACCACCTCTACCTGCGTCTTGCTGCGAATACCCACTTTGATTTCGTGCTGCTCTTCGACGGTTCCATCCGCTTTCTTCAGCGAAACGGTAGACTTCCCTCTGGTTGTTGTCACCACTTGGATCGGAAGTACGAGAATATCTTTCTTATCTTGTATAGAAATTTCAGCCGTCGCCGTCATCGCATATTTCAAATCATTCTGATCGGTATTCGGGATCGCTACCACAGCATCATACGTTGTGACTCCATTCGTCGTTGTTCCTACATTGGAAACGGAAGTTACTTCGCCTTGGAACGTCTTGCCGGAGATAGCATCAACCTTAACGGTTACCTTCTGCCCGACCTTGACGCTTGTTAAATCGAGCTCATCTACAGCAATAGCCAGCTGCATCGTGCTTAAGCTCGCTACGGCTCCTAGCGTTGTATTGGCATTAATTTGCGCGCCTACTGGATAATTGCGAAGCACATTGTTTTTACTGTTGGCAAAATCAGCTGAGAAAACGCCATCGAACGGCGCTTTGATCGTCAATTGATTTACTTTCTGCTCCGCATCATTCACACGGATTTTCTGACTTTCGATGGCTGACTGCTTGCTAATGATATTATTTTGAAGGTCGTCATTGAACAAGGTGGCGATCAAATCGCCCTGTTTCACCGTTTCGCCATCTTTAAATTTCATGCTTTTTATCGTTCCGCTTGCCTCTCCAAATATAGAAGATGTACGCACATACTCAAGCGCCACCTGCTCGGAGGAGTCGATTTTACCATCGCCGCTGCCGATGCTGCCCTTTACCTTAAGGCCCGCCGAAAGTGTCCCATCATTGCTAACCAGAACCTCTACCGTAACCACTTTATTTCCATTAGCATCCGCTTTAATCTCACGGTCTATCGTATCTACGGCTCCGACTTTGGATAATAGATAGCCATCGACGCTAAGCTCTACAGGGTCACCTTTTTTCAGCTGTACAGCTTCCTGCAGGGAGAATGGCAGCTTCACTTTAAACTGCGATGTATCTGAAATCGTGCCGATCTTCGTTGTTTTATTGACTTGACTGCCTACATCCAGATTGGCTGGTAATGTAATCTTGCCAGACATTGAAGCTGCAACACTCATATGATTTTGTTGATCCTGCAGATCTGCAAGCTCTTTCTCAAGCTGCTGCAGGCTGACCTGGGCTTCCTTGAGAGTCGTTTCCGTTGAAGGCACCGACAGCTCGACTAGCACATCGCCTTTCTTGACCGCCTGATTTTGCGTCAAATTCATCGTTTTGATGATACCATCTATGGGGATCACAATATTTTGCTTGTCCTTGGCATCCAGCTGAGAAGTTCCAGATACCGCCATGGATATCGCCCCTTTGGTCACTTTCATCGTTGTTTGCTGTGTTGCTGCAGACGCTGGCTGCGCCTTGTTATGTACGTAATAGTAAGTTCCCGCTCCACATAGAATGGCAGCTAGGGCCACAATGATCCATCTCTTCTTCCGACCTAATTTCATCCTTTATGCCCCTCTCCCAGTTACCCAGACTATCCACCGCCCAGGCCATAACAATCTCTACTAGATTTAGTGTAAATGGGATCGCTGAAACCTGTCTGAACGTAGGCTGAATATAAGTTGAACACAGGCTGAGCGTTTGCTGAAAAAGATTAGGTCGCGCGTGTGGTTAACTCGGTGACTGACGGCGGGGCGGTGTGAGCGCACTACGGCGCAGAAGCCGAACTGCACGGCCCGTTCCGTATCATTAAGAATGTTTTACATCGTTAATGAATTATTCTACCTCCGCCCGCACACTTTAACGATGAAAATCATCACTATGGCGTGGAAATTGGGCTACTCGGTCAGCCTACTCATCAATTAAGAATGTTTTACATCGTTAACGAGTCATTCTCCCTCCTCTCGCATACTTTAGCGATGAAAATCATCTCTACGGCGTGGAAATTGGGCTACTCGGTCAGCCTACTCTTCAATTAAGAATGTTTTACATCGTTAATGAGTCATTCTCCCTCCTCCCGCATACTTTAGCGATGAAAATCACCACTACGGCGTGTAAATTGGGCTACTCGGTCAGCCTACTCATCAATTAAGAATGTTTTACATCGTTAACGAGTCATTCTCCCTCCTCTCGCATGCTTTAGCGATGAAAATCATCTCTACGGCGCAGAAATTGGACTACTCAGCCAGTTCCATCGTCATTTAAGCATGTTTTACATCGCTAACGAGCCATTCTCCCTCCACCCACAAACTTTAGCGATGAAAATCATCACTACAGCGCGGAATTCGGACTGTACAGCCTGTTCCCCCTTCATTTACGGCGGAAAGGGGACTCATCGGCTATCCACTGGAAAGGAAAAAGCCGCCCGCGTAGCGAGCAGCTTCCTCCATTCCATTTTTAGCTAGTTGCAGCCGGAGTTGCAGTTGGTGCTGTTGTATTTGTAGACGGTGTGCCTGCTGGGCGCTTACGATCAGTGCCTTTTTGCTCAACATGCTTCTTAATGGAATCTGTCATTCCGTCTTTGATTTTGCTAACGAGATCATCTTCACTTATGCCTTTAGCTGTAGCAACATCCAAGATCGATTTGCCCGCTTCCAGTTCGGTTCTTAGCTCATCTTGCGTGAAGCCCAGAATTTGCGTTAACACTTCAGGGTTCCCGAATTGCCCACCGCCAGGGCCGCCAGGGCCGCCATGACCGCCGCCTCTACCTTCCCGACCGCCCTCTGGACGTGTGCTTTGCACTTGTTTCGTCAATCGGTCGGATAAGCCCGACAACATTTGGTCTGCTTGTGCTTGCGTAAGTTTACCAGCTGTAACTTCAGCGTTGATGGAAGTGGTTTCTGCTGCAACTAGCTTAGCCACGTAATCTGCTTCCGTTAAACCTTTTTCCACTGCAAAAGCCGATAATGTTTTGCCAGCTTTCAATGCATCTTGCACGACACTTTGCTCTACACTAAGAATTGTTGCTGTTTGCTCTACAAGATTGCCGCCGTGACCTTTGCCCATGCCACCGCGACCGCCTTCTCCACCAGGGAATCCGCCTTTGAACCCAATCGCATCAATACGCTTCGTCAATTGATCAGTTAGACCTTTGAGAACATTATCTGCTTGCGCTTGTGTTATTTTGCCCGCTGCTACATCAGCTGTAATCGAAGCGGTCTCTGCTGCGACTAGCTTTTGCAAAAAGTCTGCTTTCGCAAGTCCTTTTTCCTCTGCAATTGCAGCCAATGTTTTGCCCGCTTTCAGTGCATCTTGTACGACGCTTTCTTCAACGCCCAGGATTGTCGCTGTTTCTTTGACCACGTTTGCACCCTTGAAGCCACCGCGATCTCCGAAATCTCCACGACCTTTGCCTCCTGGTCCTGCATTTTGAGTTGATGTGCTCGTTGACGTGCCTGTTACCGTATCTGCAAATGCTTGATTATGTAAGGCTCCTACAAAACCAACTCCGAGTACAAAAGAAGCTACCAATGAACCAGTAAGAATTTTTCTGCCGATGTTTTTCATAATTTGTTTCCACCTTTTTCTTTATATTTTTTGTTTCTTCCTTACAAAACCAAGTATAGTCGCCTAACCTGAATCTCATCTGAGTGTAAACTGAAGATTGGTTGAGAGATTTCTGAGGATTGGCTGAAGAGGAAAACACCTATAAGGCGGCCCGCCGATATAGTTTGGCTTGGTATCATCGAACAGCTACCCTCGCTTACCCCGAAACCAAATTCCCACCACTAGCCACCTTTTGACGAAATAGAAAGCTTCTGGAGGCTCTTATTTGCGCGGTATGATCCACACACACCGTGTTCTGCACCAAATAAGAGTCTGTAGAGACTCCTATTTCCCACCATTAGCCACCTTTTAGCGAAATAGAAGCTTCTGGAGGCTCTTATTTGCGCGGTATGATCCACACACACCGTGTTCTGCACCAAATAAGAGTCTGTAGAGACTCCTATTCCCCCACCATTAGCCACCTTTTRGCGAAATAGMAGCTTCTGGGGGCTCTTATTTTACATTCTTTAAATTAAAAAAGCCCTACCCCGACATCCCGTCGAGATAAGGCTCCACTCATTTATGGAAGCAGCAGCACTTTAAATGTACTACCTTCACCTACTGTGCTATGAACCTCAATCGTTCCTCCGTGGAGCTCCACAATGGAACGGGTGATGGATAATCCCAACCCTGCACCGCCGCTCCTTCGCGCCCTAGAGGAATCGATTCGGTAGAATCGATCAAACAAATGAGGGAGATGTTCAGGTGCGATACCTGGCCCATTGTCATGAACAGCAATTTCAACACCAGCATCGGTCTTAGCTAACGAAAGCCCTAGTTCACCGGTCAAAGGATGCGTATGCTGAACGGCGTTGTGAAACAAGTTGAGAACGACCTGCTTGATTTTATCCGGATCATACAGACAACGGATCTGGGGCTCCAGCGTAAAAGTAACTGTTCTGTCTCCTGCCAGTAGACGAAGCTGAGGCTCCATCTCATGCAGCATCTCATCGAGCAGCCCTTCCGACTTCTGAAAAGATGGCGTTCGATCCAAACGAGCAAGCAGTAGAAGGTCCTCAACTAGCTTATTAATACGCACGGATTCGCCGTGCATGCTCTTCAGCGCTTTCAGCAATGGCTCCGGCTGTTGATACGCTCCGCGAAGGAGTACTTCCAGAAAGCCATGAATCGAAGTCAGCGGTGTCCGAAGTTCGTGCGAGGCATCAGCAGCGAAGCGTCGCATTTGCTCTTTTGCTTCTTTTTCAGCTTCAAAAGAAAACTCCAGTCGCTCAAGCATACTATTGAAGGAAGTCGATAACCGGTCAATCTCCACCTGCCCCTGATGTGCAGGGAACCGCTCGCCCAGATTACCTGAATCGATTTGTTTCACTGTATCAACCATATTAGAAAGCGGCACTAACGTTCGCCTTAACACAGGCAGAAATCCAAGCAGCCCTACAATCAATGCTGTCATGGACAATAGCAGAAAGGTTAACAACTGACGGAGCAGCAAATCTTTGATTGGTGCTGTGCTCGTACTCGCCTGAATAAGTCCTTGTACGCCTTGGGATCTCTCACGAATTTGATGAAAGACAATCAACTGTTCATTGTCATCCTTATCCTTCATGGTTCGGTAGTCCAGCTTCTCTTTCGATTTCAATAATTCCTGATATTCTTCCTTCGTAAGCTGCAAAGGGAAGGTTACATTTTCTGAAGACAACTGCTTGTAAGTCCCCTCACTATCGATCAAAGCAATCGATAAATCAGGAACGAAAATCCGAGGAAACTCTCCTCCCGTATTGTCCGAATGATTACCACCGCCACCGTTCGTATCTCGTCTGGGCATAAAAGGATTCTGGCCACGATCCGGAAATTCCCCTGCCCGCTGCCACGTATTGGGAGGTAACGTCGCAAGCTGATTGCGAATCGTTTCCGCCTTGTTCTTATACAGAAATTGCTGCATGAAAATATATTGGAATACACCAATCAGCAGTAATAACACAGACATCACCAATAATGACCGCGATAGCAACTGGAATTTCAGCGAACCGGTAACAAAATGCTCGGCAAACCGGCCCCGCCTTTTCATGTTAAATCCATCCGATAACCGGCGCCGCGAATCGTGCGGATCAGCTTATGTTCTTTATCGCCTAGCTTATCGCGCAAGGAGCGAATGTACACCTCGACGATGTTCTCTTCGCCACCGAAGTCATAGCCCCACACTTTATCGAGAATCATCGATTTGCTTAATACAAGTCCGTGGTTAATCGACATAAATTTGAGGAGCTCATATTCCGTAGGAGATAGCTCCAGCACGTTGTCATTCAGGCTAATTTCCTTGCGCCGATCATCCATACGAAGCGGTCCAATGATCACTTCACCGAACAAGTTTGGAAAATGGTTGCGAATCCGCGCATAGATACGAGCAAGCAGCTCCTCAAAACTGAAAGGCTTAATCATATAATCATCGGCCCCAAGCGTGAGTCCCTTGACCCGGTCATCGATTTCATCCTTAGCCGTCAGCATGATAACTGCGACATTTTCCGTCTTCTTAATCATTCGACAAACCTCGAACCCATCCATCCCCGGCATCATCACATCCAGAATAGCGATATGCGGCTGAAACTTATTACATGCTGTAATCGCACTAATCCCATCCTGAGCCGTCATGACCTCAAACCCTTCATTCGTTAAACCTAACTCCAGAAATTCTAAAATATGAGGCTCGTCATCAACGAGCAGAATTTTAATACCTTTTAATTGGCGCATCATTTTTCGTCCCCCCGAAGTTCATTGTACACGTTTTCTACAGTCAGTATCCCATATCCTCCCTAAAAGCAATCTGAGCGGTTGCTGAAAGGTTGCTGAATGTTCGATTTCCGCACGAATAAGCCGGGCCTGAGCGGACCCGACTTTTTATCCCTGCCTATTAAAGTTACACGACTCGCCTCCGCAGCTTCTCCTTCCCCAATTCTTTCTGCAAAAGGATATCCAGATACGCCAGCAGCTGCGGGCGAAGCTCATCTCTTTGAAGCCCCAGCTCAACAATCGCCTTCATATAACCGAATTTATCTCCGATATCGTAGCGATCTCCTTTAAGTTCAAGTGCCATCAGCCCTTCCTGCAGACACATCTTGCGCAGAGCGTCCGTCAGCTGGTACTCGTTCCTAGTCAGCGTCCAGCTTAATTTTTCAGTAATTTTTCAGCCAACTATCAATTGAATCTCAGTTAACGCTTCTATAATAGGTTCATCTCCTTCAGGACACGAAAGAAAAGAGGATAACCTTATGGAACGTATCACACAGTACTTGCATCCGTTTCATTTTCAGACTATGGAGTCTAATATCGAACTGCTGCTCCGCTGTGAAGAGAAAGAAAGTACTCTCATTAAGAAGCTAGCTATCGATTGGTTTCGAAGTGTGGAAAAGCGTTTCAGCCCTTATCTCGCCGACAGTGAAATCAGTCTACTGAATACATTAGCCGGTGAAAATTGTATGGTCTCTGCTACGATGTTAGAGGTGCTTTTTCTAGCTGAGGGGTATCAAGCAATAACGGATGGGAACTTTATTCCTCTCCAGCAAAAAGGTTTGCCAACGGGCCTTGAGAAAGCTCCTGCTTCATTAGTGTGGGAAATAGATAACGAATCAGGAGCTGCATTACTTTGGAAGAGAAGCATCTCTTAATAGAAGATGGCTGGACATGCACATTGACCATTATCACTTTCAGGACGTGGCGTCCTGAGGAATTACAATTAAACACAGGTTTTAGCCAGAATTTTTCCAATTCAGCCTTTTACCCACATTTAATAGCACTTTATCCACAGAACCCTTACAATTTATTCACAAAAGAGCATGTTTTATCAACATGTTATCCACAACCTGTGTGCATCTTTATTTTTTTCTTGTTATAACCCATGTTTTATGGTGAGAAATATGCGATGTAGGCGCAATTGGCGGCGGTTTCGCTGTGCTCATGACCAGCATTACCGCAAGTATGGATTACTCGAGGCGCTTTTAGTGGATAAGGGGACAACGTGGAGGGGGAGCTAAGCATATCTGGGGGCAGCAGATGCTCCGATACGTCTAGATGTTCTTCCGTCGTTTCGCCGATAAGACTGGCTTCGGTCCCAGCAAGGGTTCAGTTTACGCAAAAATATGTGTCATTCTCATTTTCTGGATATGTTATAATGATAACCAATTTAACTTGTCAAAATCTAATGTCTGGAGAATATAATGACACATACCAGTAATTCCTCACCTCATGTAGAACCAATCAATAAAAGGGTTGTACTATATGTTATCATTTTTGTAATAATCGCTATTGTTGGCTTAACGTACGTGAAATGGTGGCCTTACTATCATAAAGCATTCGATGCTGCGACTAAACATTCTATAGGGTCGTCCATAATTTCTGGTAAAAACCCTACAGCCCCCGCCCCTTCTTGGCAGGCTGCATGGGATTATGCGCTGACTTACTACAAATCGGTTTGGAAGGCAGCACTACTAGGCATTATCCTTGGTTCATTGTTACAGGTACTTCTACCGTCTACGTGGCTTCTTAGGATGCTTGGTAAAACTTCTTTCAAAAGTACTTTAATCGGAGGATTTTCCTCCATACCAGGTATGATGTGCACATGCTGCGCAGCGCCTCTTGCAGTAGGATTACGCAAAAAGAATGTATCCGTAGGCGCAAGCCTAGCTTTTTGGCTTGGAAACCCGACCATTAACCCGGCAACCTTGGTGTTTATGACCTTTGTTTTGTCTTGGAAGTTCACCTTAATCCGACTAGTATTTGGTTTAATATTAACCTTTGGTGTAAGCTATTACGCCAACCTTTTTGCTGGAAAAACGAAACTTCCAGAGAATCTAACCGTTAAACCAGAGGAAATAACAGAAGAACAATCTGGCTCATTCTTACAAAGATGGTTGAAAAGTATTTGGTTGATGATTCTTCATATTGTTCCAGCCTACATCATCGCGGTACTTTTATTAGGAGCAAGCAGAGCCTGGTTATTTCCTGCAGTCGGGGAAACTGCCGGAAATAGTATTCTTCTTATTATTGGTTTCGCTATTGCAGGTATGCTGTTCGTAATCCCTACCGCAGCAGAGATTCCGATTATCCAATCTTTAATGACCTTTGGCCTTGGGACAGGTCCCGCAGCTGCATTATTGCTTACGCTGCCTTCCGTCAGTTTGCCTTCTTTGCTAATGATTTCGAAATCATTTCCTAAGAAAGTCATTCTGTTTGTTACCGTTTCAGTAGTAGCGCTTGGCATATTAAGCGGCTTAGTCGGTGTTATTTTTCTTTAAGACGCCTTGCATGCTATGATGGTGTCAAAATATGCGATGTAGGGGCTTTATTCGAATGACATATGATGTAATTGTAATCGGCGGCGGTTCCGCTGGTCTCATGGCCAGCATTGCCGCGAGTATGGATGGCGCGAAGGTGCTTTTGGTGGATAAAGGGGACAAGCTGGGGCGTAAGCTCGGGATATCCGGCGGCGGCAGATGCAACGTAACGAACAACAAAGACATGGATGAATTGATCAAGCATATTCCGGGCAACGGGCGCTTCTTATATAGTGCTTTAACCCATTTCAGCAACAAGGACATCATTGATTTCTTTGAAAATCTCGGCATCCGCCTGAAGGAAGAAGACAACGGTCGAATGTTTCCCATCAGCGACAAGGCCAAAACCGTCGTAGACGCGTTGATCGGCCAAGTTCGCAGACAGGGTGTCGAGATCCGGACGAATAGTCCGGTCAAGCAGGTCTTATACAAGGACGGCAGCGTCCAAGGCGTTCGTCTGCATTCCGGCGAAACGATGAACAGCAAAGCTGTCATCATTGCCTCCGGCGGATGCTCTGTGCCGCATACCGGCTCCACAGGAGACGGTTATGCTTGGGCTGAAGCTGGCGGGCATACCATCACGCAGCTGTTCCCGACCGAGGTTCCGTTAACCTCGAAGGAAGCTTTTATACGCAGCCGTGAGCTGCAAGGACTTTCTTTGCGGGACGTGACACTCAGCGTGTGGAACGCCAAAGGGAAATCGATCATCTCCCACCGCGGCGATATGTTATTTACTCACTTTGGCTTGTCAGGGCCGATTGCGCTGCGCTGTAGTCAATTCGTCGTGAAAGAGCTCGCCAAATCAGAGCGCAAAGAAGTACTCTTAACCGTTGACCTCTTCCCTGATCAAAGCACGGACGACGTGTACAACCAAAGCATGGCTCTCGCGAAAGCTGAAGCTAAAAAAGCGATCAAAAACGTGCTTAAGCCACTTTTATCCGATCGCCTAATCCCGATCATGCTTGAGAAGTCTGGCTTAGATGATCAGCTTACGTACGACAACATCCCAAAGCAAAAATGGCTCGAGCTATGCAAACTGATGAAAGCCTTCCCCGTTATCGTCAAAGGAACACTCTCTATAGAGGAAGCCTTCGTCACAGGCGGCGGCGTTCAGCTTAAAGAAATCGATCCGAGCACCATGCAGTCTAAGCTCGTGAATGGGCTTTATTTCTGCGGTGAGATCCTCGATATTCACGGCTATACGGGCGGTTATAACATTACCGCGGCATTTTCTACTGGCTATATGGCTGGCAAGAATGCTGCTCAGCAGGTGCAAGGATAAACGACTCCGTCGTCCTTCTGGGACGAGCGCGTTTGTCAAGACTGATGACGCGAAGTGTAATAAAACTTATACTTTCTTATCTACTAAAAAAGAAGGACCCGTATCCTAAGATGCAGGTCCTTCTTCCTTTATGTTCATCGATTAAGCTGTAGCCAATTCAAGGTCGTCTTCTTCGTCACGATCAAATGCTGCACGATCGAATTCTCCCTCAGACTCAGCTACGAGCAATGCCGTAACTGTTGTTCCTGTAGCGTTAACTGCTGTACGGCCCATGTCGATCAGTGCTTCAACACCAAGCACAAGACCCATACCTTCCAAAGGCAAGCCTAAAGCTGTAAGTACAACTGTTGTCGAAATCGCGGCTGGACCTGGAACGCCGGCCACACCAATGGAGGAAACCACACTAACTAAGATAAGAATAATGTATTCGGAAATGCCAAGCGGAAGATTGTAAACCTTCGCTACGAATATCGCCACAACCGCCGGCCAAACCCCGCCGCAGCCGTTGAAGTTCATTGTTGCCCCAAGCGGTGCCACGAAGCTTGCAATACGCGGTGATACACGAAGGCGCTTCGTAATTACTTCCAAATTCACAGGCAGCGTTGCATAGCTGCTCCGTGTTGTGAATGCGACAGCAATTGTCGGATAAGCCTTTTTGAAGAATTTGATTGGGTTTACTTTTGCCACGAAAAGTACCAAACCACCGAAGATCAACACGAAGTGAATGATCAAAGCTACATAAGAAGTTAGGATAATTTTAGCCAGAGGAGCAAGTGTATCCAGACCATATTTGGCAGCCATTGCTGCGATTAACGCGTACACTCCATAAGGTGTCAGACGAATAACATACTTAACTACTTGGTGGACCACAGCTGTTGCTGATGTAATAAACGATTTAACTGCTGCTACACTTTCTGGCTTTTTCGAGCCGACATGTACAATTGCTACAGCAACAAAAATCGCGAAGATCAGAACCGGTACCACTTTCCCAGTTGCCATATCGTTAATTGGATTGGAAGGTACTAAGTCCAGAATAACCTGTGAAAACGTAGGAATTTCTCTTGCTTTAAAATCTTTCGGTACAGCCTGTGCAATTCCGTTACCCGGATCAATCACCAAGGCAACAACCAAACCGATCAGTGCCGCGATTCCTGTTGTTAGCAAGAACCAACCGATCGTTTTCAAACCCAGTTTACGCAGCTGGCCTAGACTGGATAACGATGAAATACTGTTTATGACTAGAATAAGTACTAAAGGCATTACGAGCATTTTGATCAAATTTACATAGATAGTTCCGATCGTACTCACACTTTTAAATTGAAGCCCCAGTTGATTAAAAACTACCCCTGCTACTAAACCAAGTCCTAAACCAATGAAAACACGGTTACCAAAGCTTACTCTCTTTTTCGCCAATAAGAAGAGGACCCCGATAATGATAATGGATACGACTAGGCTGACCCAGTTGGTTTGAAATGCCGTCACTAAATTGTTATTCACTAGAATCATCTCCTTAATTCCTACGATGTTACTCGGTTTTATGGGATAAGAATATGACATTAAACGGAAGCTGTCAATAATAAATTTTCAAAAATAACGTAAAAACCGAACTATCCCCCGGAATAATCGAGATTTAATACGGTTTTTAGACGTTTCTTGGAATTAGAAATGGAACGGAGCTACATCGTATGCTGGTCATGGACAATTGCAACTAGATACCACTGAGTGCCTGAGTTCTCATAAACAAGCCGCAGACTGGTCCAATCCATCCCCTGAAACTGTGGATCTAGACCGGGATAATGATATTCCACCGTAATCGCTGAAGTCGTCGGATATACATTGAATACATTATTAATCATATTCCCTTTGCCAAGAATAATGTTATAACTGATTTGCGGTGCGGCTGCAAAATCTTCGTTATATACAAATTTGTTCCAATAGTTGGGGAAAGTGAGATCAATGGGGTCACCTGAACCGTCGTAATCGCCCCAGTGTGTCGTACTGGTATTTGCCCAAAGGGCTGCAAGCCCGCTGCCTAGAACCTGGACATCACTCGACACATGAATATAGGAGTACGGCGAGAATTGCACACCCTTTTTTGGATGGATTAGCTCAGCTAGCTTTTTCAGATCCTTCTCTTTCAGCGCTTGTATCGTTTCTTTGGCTCGGCTTTCGATTGCTTTTTTCGCGTCGGCTTCTTTGGCGTACGAAGTTGGACTTGGTTTGATACTAGGAGGAAGAGTAGTTGTGTTCGGTACCTGTGCGGTTGAATTCGGTGTGAGTGTTGGTGCCGGTGAGATTGGCGTCGATGATGTAGAAGGAGCTACTGTCGGAGGGACCATTGATGTCGGGTGAGGGCTGCTGCTATTGCTTGTACCCGTGGCACCTTTTGTTTGATCACCCATACATCCAGTCATCACACTTATTATTGCTGCCATCAAAACCATCTCCACCATGCGTCTCATCCGAATCACTCCTCCACAAATTTACTTCCTTATCTCACCAGACGCGGTAATGATGGTAAAGGTTACGCATTCTGTGGTATCTACAATAAAAAGGCGCATGCCTAGAAAGCAGCAGTGAAAGAAGTGAATAAATAAGCTGAAGTACTCGGCTTACTCAGTCCTTGGGCGAGAGTGTTTGCAAAAGTTTATGCACAACAAGTTACGCCTAAGACGAATATGTGTAACATTCGATTGCTTTTCCGTGAAATGTTGTACCCTTGTACAACAATAGGCAAGCTATTCCTCGTCTTCCACGCGAATGTTGCGCAAAATACAACAGTTCCAGCCAAAAGTGGCTCTATTGCCTATAAAAAGTCTAAATTGTTGTGCAACATACAACATTCTTAGCTTACCCAGAAGAAATAATGGAAATTGTTGTACGTTGTACAACTCGGCTTGCTAATTCCCCATTTCTATTCTCTACCAAAAAAGCACTAACCCAGTTCGGGTTAGTGCTTGGGGACGTCCACGGATGAATGGACACGGATTGTGAGGGTAGGTGAATCTGGTCCAACATAAGGATGTTTTTCATCCTTATGAGGGGCTTGCTCGGCCGCGGGCGCGAGTTAGCGATTTTCATCGCTAGAGCCCTGCTTTCGCGCGCCTCGCGTGGGTTTCAACCACCATAAGGATGTTTTTCATCCTTATGAAGGGCTTGCTCGACCGCGGGCGCGAATTAGCGATGTTTTTCATCGCTATGGCTATGCTTTCACGCGCCTCGCGTGGTTTCAACCACCATAAGGATGTTTTTCATCCTTATGAAGGGCTTGCTCGACCGCGGGCGCGAGTTAGCGATGTTTTTCATCGCTATGGCTATGCTTTCCAGCGCCTCGCGCGGGTTTCAACCAACATAAGGATGTTTTTCATCCTTATGGCGGGGTTGCTCGACCGCGGGCGCGAGTTAGCGATGTTTTTCATCGCTATGGCTCTGCTTTCACGCGCCTCGCGTGGGTTTCAACCAACATAAGGATGTTTTTCATCCTTATAGCAGGCTTGCTCGGCTGTTGAGCGCGAGTTAGCGATGTTTTTTCATCGCTGAAGCCCTGCTTTCGTGCGCCTCGTGTAGGTTTCAACCAACATAAGGATGTTTTTCATCCTTATGAGGGGCTTGCTCGGCCGCGGGTGCGAGTTAGCGATGTTTTTCATCACTATGGCTATGCTTTCCCGCGCCTCGCGTGGGTTTCGCCCCTCATAAGGATGTTTTTCACACTAAGCATGCATCAAACCTAACATCGTAGAATAGTTTAATTGCGATCAAAGGTTATCCACAAAAAATAACATATTATTACATCTGGACTTTATCCATTTGA
>NZ_LMRY01000046.1:0-20561 GCF_001427935.1 Paenibacillus sp. Soil724D2 | reverse complement strand
AGAAAAATGAAGTAAAGCCGTTTAAACTCGCAATTTAATAAGTAATCTGTTGCTTTAGTCGACTAGTGTCCAGTATTAGGGGGTTAGACCGAATTTAGTCCGTTTATAGGCTATAGAGCTACTTTAGGCTAAAATTGTTGTATTTTTTGCAACAATCGTGCGGACAACAGAGGATTAGCTTGTCTAAAGTTGTACAAAGTACAACAATCACACGGCTGGGTAAGTAATTGTTTCAGCATTACGTCTCTCGGGCATAGATTGCTTTGCCCCAACCATAAATCACTCACAACCAAGGACGCAGCAAAACGTGTGTTATATTTTGTTTGCTCTGTTGCTCTGTTCTTTTCCGCTCTGCTCTGTTCTGCTCCGTTCTGCCCTGCTCCGTTCCGCTAATAAGCAATCCCCACCCGACACCCCACATACTCTCCCGCGAGAGCGACTCGGTAGGTGAAAGCCGCGGTGTCGCCTACGGAGATGGACATTCCGCCTTCGGGCAAATAGTCCCGCTCGGCGCGGTACTGTCCCTGTGGCTCGCCGTCGGGTAAATAAGTTGGACAGACGACTGTCCAACTTAATCCCGAGGCGGCGAGCTGCTCCCACGCTCTGCGGTGCTCTTCGGCCGCCCGCGTTGATGAGCGCCGGGAGTCCGGCGCCTCATAGCGCAGCAAGCCGGGATGCTCTCTGCTTTGCAGGATGCCGGCTGTACCGACAGTGACTATTCGGCTCACGCCGTGTGTCTTCATTGCCTCAATGAGATGAGGCGTAAACTCGGTCAGCACCGTGCCGCCATCGGTGCCGAGGCAGCTTATGACCAGCTCCGCCCCGCGGAGGGCAGCCAGTAGATCTACACCGTTACGAGCGTCCCCTTGAAGAATAGTTAAGCCTTCGGAGTGAATCCCTTTGAGCTTCTCTAGGCTTCGAACGAGTGCAGTGACTTCGTATCCGTCCGCTAGTGCTTTTTCCAAAATTCTTCTTCCTACTCTACCTGTGGATCCTAGAATGAGAATATGCACGGTGGTTCCCCTTGTTTCGTTAATGGTTATCATTATTATACGCTTATCACACTGAGGGAGGAAATTTCCTCGCATACCAAAAAGAGCTCGTGCTCGTATTCTCTTCCATGATAGATACCCCATCCCTTTGTTCAGATGGGGTAGGAATCTATTACAATATGTTCCCTGCATCGACCCCTTTGAACGCTACTTGAACCGAGTAAGCGAATCCAGCATAATAGTAGGTACTTAATTACGGCATAGAAGGGAATTTCCCAAGCATGAGAATTAATAAATTTATTAGCGAAACCGGTGTTTGCTCCAGACGGGAAGCGGACAAGTGGGTAGAGGCGAAGCGCGTTACGATTAATGGTGAGGTTGCCGGACTGGGGAGTGTCGTTGGCCCTGGGGATGAAGTTCGGGTCGATGGTCGACCGATTGGCGAGAAGAAGGAGCATGTTTATATTGCACTTAATAAGCCTGTGGGGATTACAAGTACAACAGAGGCGCATATCAGAGGCAACATTGTTGATTTCGTCGGGCATTCAGAGCGCATTTTTCCGATCGGCAGACTGGATAAAGATTCCGAAGGGCTTATCCTTCTGACCAATAACGGAGATATTGTGAACCAGATTCTGCGCGCGGAGAACAACCATGATAAAGAATACATCGTGACGGTCAATCGACCGATTACACCGATGTTTTTGCAAGGAATGGCTAGCGGGGTCCGAATTCTGGGCACGATGACGAAGCCTTGTGAGATTTACCAAGTTGGTGACCGCGTTTTCCGAATCATTCTCACACAAGGGCTTAACCGCCAAATTCGCCGGATGTGCGAAGCGTTCGGGTATCGGGTGGTGCGTCTGCAGAGGGTTCGGATCATGCATATCCATCTGGGCAATTTGAAGGTTGGTAAATGGCGGAATTTGACGCAAGGTGAAATGCAGGATTTAATGCATACACTTAGCAAAGAGAACAGCCAATCAAGATGAGCCATAACCTGTTGTAGTAATAATTGCAGTGAAATTTTACACATGTTTGGCATTCGATAAAAGGGTGCTCAGATATGTGTTTTTTGTTGAGTAATCCTAGTTTTTTAGCCTTAAATCGTTTCGATCTAGTGACATTTCGTGTAAATAAAAATATATAGCAGTAATCGAGTTTCCTAAAGCAACTTTTTTCCAGTTTTATACGTCAAGGATTATTATGGAATCTCTATGCTTCTAAAGAATTAAAGCTGTTTTGAGGAACGTAAAAAGTTGAGGAGGAAGATGACTTTGAAATTAATCAAACAAGCAGGAACATTGGTACTCGCATCGACACTGCTGCTCACTGCTGCGCCTGGGGTTTGGGCTGAAGCTGCTGTAGGAAGTACGTCCATAGCTCCCACGCTACCTGCATTTCCCGGAAAAGATGATAAGCAGTTGGATGCCAAAATTACCAAAGAACAAGCCATTGAACGAGCTAAGACCTACATAACGGTGCCGGAAGGCTATACATTTCAATCTATTAGTCTAAATGCTTATTACAGCATGAATGGCCGGAATATCCCGACGTGGAACATTAATTACACCAAAATGGTGAAAGATCGGAATTACGGTTCCTTAAACGTATCGATTAACGGATTGGACGGAACGTTGACCTCCTTTTCCATGAATGACAATGACCCTGAGCACAAACCAAGCTATCCGCCGAAGGTGGATTTCAAAGCTGCCAAGGACGCCGCTTCTGCCTTTATTGGCAAAGTGAACCCAGAGAAGCAGAAGGAGCTTGTTTATAATGATTCAGAGGAAAATGCATTTCGAACGCCGCTGAATGGTAATTATCAGTACAATATTCGATTCGATCGATCTGTTGGCGGTGTGCCCTTTGCTCCCAATGGTATTAGTGTGGTCGTCAATGGGGAAGGACAGGTTACGAATTATAACTATAACTGGGATGACAATGTCGCGTTTCAGCAAAATGTAACGCCGATTTCTAAGGAGAAAGCTGCCCAAATGTTCCGCGATAAGGCGAATCTTTCTTTGCTTTACCAGATTCCATACGGTGCCAAAGGCAAGAAATTGCCGATTATTTCTTACATGCTGGGCGGCTTTTCCTTGAATGCAGAAACTGGTGAGGTCTGGAGCCCCGTCAAAGGGATGGAAGATGCTGAGGGGAATAAGCCCTTAACCGACAAGCCACTGGCTGCTAAGCCGCCTGCTACCTTGGACCTGACTAAGGAAGAGGCGATTAAGAAGGTGACAACGGTTTTCAACCTGTCCTCCGACTACAAAATCCAAGAAGCATCCTATAATGAATCGACCAACCCTGAAACAGGGGAAACCATCTCAAATTGGAATTTAAGTTGGAATGAGGCGTCTGAGAAGGATTCCAAAGTTAAAATCGTCGGTAAAGGCGCATGGGCTAGCGTGAACAGCAAGACAGGAGAGATTACAAATTTCAACAGCTACATCCCTTACGGACCTGACGCCGATAAAGAGATAGAAGGTAAAATTGCTTTGGAAGATGCGATAACAACCGGTGTTGATTTTGTGAAAAAGCAGCTTCCTGCTTATACCGATCAGTTGTCGCTTCAAGTACAATCGGCTAAAAATTATTCCGAAGATCAGCTGAAGCATATGCGCAATTGGGATATTAGTTTTAAACGCGTGATCGATGGTGTAAATGCCGGGAATGAAGAAGTAACGGTAAGTATCGATCGTGTGACCGGCCAAATTGTTGGTTATCACTACTCCATCAGCAATCTGCCTTATCCACAGCAAAAGCCGCAGGTGCTGGCCATTGATAAAGCCAAGGATCTTTGGCTCGCGCAGTTTGACATCAAGTTAAATTATGTGGCCGAAGGCAGCGGGTTCATCGGTGGAATTCCCCTGGAGAAATACAGAGTGATGGTGGCAGCTGGGGATGTCCCGCAATCCATGGATCTGAAGACAGACGGGAAATTAGATGCAAAGCTTGTCTATTCACTCGTTCCTAAGTTCAACCGTGAACCTTTCCTTTTGGATGCGCAAACCGGTCAATGGCGGAATAGTGAAACAGGTGATGTAATGTCCTTGGACAAAGTGACAGTAAGCGACATTGACAATCACTGGGCTAAAAATGAGCTTCAGCTTATGCTTGATTATCAAGCGCTGGACGTGAAGGATGGCAAAGTGAATCCAGACCAAACCATTCAACGCGGTGAGTTAGTCAAAATGCTCGTTATTGCCATGAATGGCGGTAACGGTGGTATTTATTACGGGGCAGAACGGAAGGCATCATTTGCCGATGTGAGCAAATCTTCTCCTTATTTTGCCTATGTTGAAAATGCGGTTGATCGCGGTTTACTAGATGTAGGTGCTGAATTTAATCCAGAAGCAGCTATGAATCGTGAAGAAATGGCACAGCTGATCGTGAAGGCGCTTGGCTACAAGAGCCTGACGAAGTTCGACGGTATCTTCAATGGCAATTTCACAGATGCTGCTAAGCTTAAGCATGTTGGGGATGCAGCTATTGTAGTGGGGCTGAACATTATGTCACTAGACGATGGACAATTCGTACCTCAGCAAGAAGTGACGAAAGCACAGGCGGCCAGCGCCTTTTACCGCTTCTTGCAAAGACGGTCTGAGCTTCAGGAGCAGCCTCGTTACTATTACTAAATAAGCTGTTGAGGGGAGTTAGTTAACTCCTCTCATAACCAATAAAAGAAGCCTCTAAATCCACTTATGAGTGGGTTTGAGGCTTCTTGTGGTTGAGCGGGCTACAGATGTTATCTTGCCTTCTCTGATAAGGACATTGCGTCCTAGCTCTAGAACATTGGGAATACATATCGAACTAGGAAATACAGGACGCCGAAGATGATGACGACGTAAGCGGCATATTTGATGAAAGTAGAAGCAACTAGACTGGAATCCGATTTTTTCTCCACATGGCGTTCTTCGATATCGATATCGCGATGAGTCGACATTTGAACCACTCCTTTGAAGTTGTATTGCTATGTAATACCCTGCTGGGCACGAAGTGAAACACAGGAAAAAACGCTGCCAATATTATTTTCGTACAGGCGGACAGAGTTGTGCTACAATAATCTTTAAAACTTTAATAGCACAATGCGGAGAAAGGAAGTAAGAGAAAATGGTTGTTACCAGTAAAGTAGGTTTGGAAGATATTATTAGGGCCAATCATGTGCTCAGCAGGGTGATCGAACCTTCGCCGTTGCAACGCAATGAGCTGCTCTCTAACTTGTATGAATGCAACGTTTATCTTAAACGTGAAGATATGCAAATTGTCCGTTCTTTCAAAATTCGTGGAGCGTATAATGTGATTCAAAGCTTAACACCGGAGGAACGCGAAGCAGGTGTCGTGTGTGCGAGCGCTGGCAATCATGCGCAGGGAGTGGCTTATTCCTGTAAGCAACTCGGTATTGAAGGCAAAATCTTCATGCCGACAACAACGCCGAGACAAAAGATTTCCCAAGTTAAGCTATTTGGCGGATCTTTTGTTGAAGTTATTCTCACAGGTGATTCATTCGATGACTCCTCTAACCATGCCAAAGCCTACTGTGCTCAAGAGAATAAAGTGTTCATACACCCTTTCGATGATGTCCGCACGATTGCTGGGCAAGGCACAGTTGGTCTCGAGATTATGAATCAAATGCCCGAATCTCCTGACTATATCTTCGCAACGATTGGCGGAGGCGGCCTGGCAGCGGGAGTTGCAA
Source organism: Paenibacillus sp. Soil724D2 (assembly GCF_001427935.1). NCBI lineage: Bacteria > Bacillati > Bacillota > Bacilli > Caryophanales > Paenibacillaceae > Paenibacillus > Paenibacillus sp. Soil724D2. The sequence goes on along the minus strand of NZ_LMRY01000046.1, from coordinate 14,867 downwards.
CCTATGTGGATAGTGTTTCTCCACGAACACGTATCATCGGTGTTGAACCGGAGGGCGCGGCAAGCATGACGGAAGCGCTGAAGCAGGGGAAGGTCGTGACCTTACCCACGATTGATAAGTTCGTAGACGGAGCAGCCGTGAAGCAAGTGGGCGAGCTTACTTTTGACATTTGTAAAGAAAAGCTTGAGGATATCGTCATTGTTCCTTCTGGCAAGGAATGTACAACCATTCTGGAGCTTTACAACAATAACGCGATTGTCATTGAGCCGGCCGGCGCGCTCCCAGTTTCAGCCCTCGATGCCTATCGGGAGCAGATTCGCGGTAAGAATGTGGTTTGTATCATCAGCGGCGGCAACAATGACATTGACCGTATGCAGCAGATTAAAGAAAGATCGCTCGTGTATGAAGGCTTGAAGCACTACTTTATCCTTAATTTCCCGCAGCGTGCTGGGGCCTTGCGCGAATTTCTGGAAGAAGTCTTAGGACCCACAGACGATATTACAAGATTTGAGTATACGAAAAAAAATAATAGGGACGACGCTCCAGCGCTGGTCGGCATTGAGCTCAAAAATAAAGATGATTATGAAGGTCTTATTGAGCGCCTATCTCAGAAGGATTATGGCTATATAGAAATAAATAAGGACCCCAAGCTATTTAACTTGCTTATTTGAGGAAAAATAGCCAAATGTGGAATGAATATGATATAGTTAATTAGTCCCATTTATTCCCTTAATATCGTAAAAGGCAAACTTATCGAAAGGTAAGGACGCAAAGCTGCAGATCTAAGGTTGCCCTCGCAACAATGATGGCTGGGCTGCCGACAGGTTGCAGTTTACCTAGACAGGTACACCTACGGCTATTCCGATTCGGAATAGCCTTTTTTTCATCAAATAAGGAGGTTCAAGAATGAGAGGCATACTTTCTAAGTGGATACAGCATATGAAAGCGCAAACGTTGGTCTATTTGGGCGTGCTGGGCTTCTTTTTGTTGACCATTAATCTACTTGCTGCTTCTTCTTTCTCCTTTTCGCCTTACGTTTACATTAGTGTGCTTGTTCAAGCACTAATCTGTCTATTTTTTGCGAAGAGTGTAGGGCAACTGCTTCTTACTAGTAGAGAGCAGGAAGAAAAGAGTAAACAACTAGCCTTTCTGGCCTATCATGATACATTAACGGGATTACCCAATCGCCGATTGTTTAATGACCGATTGGAGCGGGCGCTCCTGCATGCGCAGCGTAATGAACAACTGGCGGCTGTTATGTTCTTGGACATGGACCGATTCAAGGATGTCAACGATTCATTAGGTCATGCCTACGGTGATCGTTTAATTCGCCTTGCAGCAGAACGTTTGCTGGGCTGCCTGCGTGGATCGGATACGGTGTACCGCCAAGGTGGCGACGAGTTTACTATATTACTAGAATCTTTTGCGAAGCCTGAAGATGCAAGAGTTGTAGCTTCCCGAATTCAAATGGCTCTGGAAGAGCCTTTTATCCTAGATGGAATGCCAGTAACCATAACGGCTAGTATAGGGATAGCGTTGTATCCGTTAGACGGTAAGCTGCCTGAGCAGCTCATGGCGTATGCAGATGAAGCGATGTATGCGGCCAAGAATCGGGGGCATAACCAGTTCCAATTCTATGCCTCTGACATCGATGCCATGGTGAAGAGCAAAGCTCACATGGAGAAAGAGCTCCGATTGGCCATAGACAACAATCAATTTGAAATCCTATATCAGCCTCAATATGAAATAACAAACCGAAAATTAATCGGAATGGAAGCGATCATTCATTGGAGCAGGGGAGACAACCTCCTCGCAACTAGTATGGATTGGAAGAAAGCGGCCGAGGAAATGGGTTTCATGATACCTATCGGAAAATGGGCTGTACGAACGGCGTGCAGACAGATGAGAATCTGGCAGGACGAGGGCTACACACCGCTGAGAATGACTTTAGCAGTAACGGCTTCACAGTTTAAAGATGAGCATTTTATTGAAGAAATTGCCGTTGTTTTGAAAGAAACAGGTATCAATCCCATGTTGGTGGAGCTGGACCTTACGGAAAGTATCACATCTTCCAATGTACAAGAGGCTAGCGAGAAATTGATTATCCTGAAGAAATTCGGAGTGCGTATCGTGATGGATGACCTGTGTACAGGTCTTTTTACACGAAGCGGGCTCGAAGGTATGCCGCTCGATAGCGTAAAATTAGATAGCACATTGATTCGGGATTTGGTAGACGACGATGAGAATCAGCTGCTGGCTGCTGCCATAATTCGCATGGCTCACCGTCTAGGTTTAAATTTAATTGCAAAGGGTGTCGAAACAGAAGAACAACTGGAGCACTTGAGACTTTTGCAGTGTACGGAAGTGCAAGGAATGCTGTTCAGCAGCCCGTTAGGACCCGAACAATTCATGAGACTTATGAACGATAAAATTAACAAAGGGTAATCTAGATTTTATTAACCAGTGGTAGTATAATAAATAATTGGGGCTTGGAACCTATATTGTAGGGGCTTACAAAAAGACCATGTCAACTTGTATGACATAACGAATTATGTTAATTTGCTGGTGTATCGCTTTTATCTTGGGTTTCAAAATGATACACTCATGCTTATAGCCAGTCTTACATAATTTAACTAATTTTGGTCAACCTACAATGTGAGATTTCGTGGTTTTAAATTAATTGATCCTATGGGGGTAATAATCATGAAGAAAATGCTTTCAACAGCTCTTATGGCTGTAACGGTTTCTGCATTAGCTCTTTCCGGCTGTGCCAAAAAAGAAGAAACGAAACCGGCGGCTTCAGCAACTCCAGCTACTTCTGCAGCTGCAACAGCTTCTGCGGCACCAAGCAACAACAGCGGTAAAGACTTCAAAATCGGAATGGTTACCGATATTGGTGGCGTCAATGATAAATCTTTTAACCAAAGCGCATGGGAAGGCTTGAAGGCGCTTGAGAAACAAACAGGCGTTAAAGTGAAAAACCTTGAAAGTAAAGGCGATGCAGATTACACGCCTAACTTAAACCAATTCGTTAAAGACGGCTACAACCTAACTTGGGGTATCGGCTTCTTGATGGGCGATGCGCTAAAAACAGTAGCAACTCAAAACCCAAATGCTAAATTAGCGATCATTGATAATGTCGTTGAAGCTCCAAACGTAGAATCCGTAACATTCTCTGAGCAAGAAGGTTCTTACCTTGTTGGGGTAGTTGCAGGTCTAACAACAAAATCAAACAAAATCGGCTTCGTTGGCGGTATCGACATCCCGGTTATCAAACGTTTTGAAGCTGGTTTCGTAGCTGGCGTTAAAGCGGTTAATCCAAATGCTAAAATTCAAATTAACTATACAGGCGCTTTTGACAAGCCAGACCTTGGTAAAGCAGCAGCAGCAACGATCTACAACGATGGCGCTGATGTAATTTTCCACGCAGCTGGTTCCACAGGTAATGGTGTATTCAACGAGGCGAAAGACCGCGCGAAAAACGGTAAAAAGGTTTGGGTTATCGGCGTAGATAAAGACCAATCCCTTGAGTTCGGCGATGAAGTTACACTGACTTCCATGTTGAAACGTGTTGACACAGCAGTTATTCGTGTTTCCAAAGACATCATCGACAACAAATTTCAAGGTGGTAAAGTGGTTACACTCGGTCTGAAAGACGATGGCGTAGGCCTTCCTGAAACTTCCAAGAAAAATGTATCCGCGGAAATCTTGAAAAAAGTGGATGAGTTCAAAGCAAAAATTATTAGCGGCGAAATCAAAGTTCCTGAAAAACCTTAATTTAGGTATAAAAGGCGTTGCGGTTACGAACGATAGGTTTGCTTCTGTTCAAACAAGGCTAGTTATAATAACTAGCCTTGTTCTTTAGTTTTAGAGGTAATTAAAAAAATTGATCCTTAGGGTGATCTGATGAGTGAAGTAGTCCCTGTTGTTGAGCTTAGCAACATTACGAAGCGGTTTCCAGGAATAGTGGCGAATGATGCCATTAGTTTAAAGCTGATGAAGGGTGAAATTCATGCCTTGCTTGGCGAAAATGGCGCGGGTAAATCAACACTAATGAACATTGTGTTCGGACTTTATCAGCCGGATGAAGGTAACATTAAAGTGCAAGGCAAGGAAGTGTTTATTGATAGCCCGAATCGTGCTATCGAGCTTGGCATTGGTATGGTGCATCAGCATTTCAAGCTGGTTCAGCCATTTACCGTGACAGAAAACATTATTTTGGGCATGGAGCCCAAAAAAGGGTCGAAAATCGATTACAAAACAGCGCAAGACAAAGTACGTAAGTTATCGGAACAATATGGTTTGCGAGTGGATCCAAAAGCGAGAATAGAAGATATCTCCGTCGGCATGCAGCAGCGTGTGGAAATATTGAAAACGCTGTATCGCGGCGCCGATATTCTTATTTTTGATGAACCTACAGCTGTACTAACGCCGCAAGAGATTAGTGAATTGATGGTCATTATGCGCAATCTTGTCAAAGAGGGCAAATCCATCATTCTCATTACACATAAGCTGAAAGAAATTATGGAGATTGCCGATACCGTGACGATCATTCGTCGGGGCAAGGTCATTGATTCTTTAGAAATCGCGAAGACCAATCCGCAAATTCTGGCGGAGAAGATGGTCGGTCGCGATGTTTCCTTCAAAGTGAACAAGCAGGATGTGAAGCTTGGAGAACCCGTTCTCCAGGTTCAAGAACTAGTCGCGCGAAACCAGCAGGGTTTGCCTGCTTTGAAGGGGCTTAATTTTGAGGTGAAAGCCGGAGAAATTCTGGGCATCGCCGGTGTTGATGGCAATGGACAGAGTGAATTAATCGAGGCGTTAACCGGGCTGCGTTCTATTGATAGCGGTCGTGTGCTGCTGATGGGAAGCGATATTACAAACTATACACCGAGAGAAATCTCCGAGGCTGGATTGTCGCATATTCCTGAGGACCGGCACAAGCATGGACTCGTACTCGATTTTACTATGAGCGAGAACATGGTGCTTGAAACGTATTTTCATCCTGCGTATAACAAAGCTGGTTTCTTGAATTATGAAGCTATCGATCGCCATGCGGAAGCGTTGATTAAGCAGTTCGACGTTAGAACGCCAAGTATCTACAATAAAGCGCGTTCCTTGTCAGGTGGTAATCAACAAAAGGCGATTATTGCCAGGGAAATATACAAAAATCCCAATCTTCTTATTGCCGCGCAACCGACGCGGGGATTGGATGTCGGTGCAATCGAGTTCGTGCATCGTCAATTGATCGAGCAGCGGAACAAAGGCAAAGCAGTTCTGTTGATTTCTTTTGAACTGGATGAAATTATGAATGTGTCGGATCGCATTGCCGTTATCTATGAAGGACAGATTGTGGGAGAAGTGCTGCCGCAGGAGACGAACGATCAAGAGATCGGTTTGCTTATGGCTGGCAGTAAGCGCACAGAGAAAGGAGCTGCTCATGAATAAGGTTGCTCGCATTTTTACAAGTGAATCAGCGGTGAATCCGATCGTGGCGATTATACTTGGGCTGTTATTCGGAGCACTCGTGATGCTGGCAGGCGGATATAACCCGATTGCCGCCTATGGGGCGCTATTTTCTCGTATTTTCGGTAATTCGTATGATATAGGTGAATCTATTCGTGCGATTACCCCTCTTATTTTGACGGGATTATCCGTTGCATTCGCATTTCGTACAGGCTTGTTTAATATCGGTGCAGAAGGGCAATTCGTCATGGGTATGACGGGGGCTACATTTATCGGTGTCAAATTGACAGGTCTTCCATGGATTATTCATGCTCCATTAGCTGTAATCGTTGGTGCGCTTATTGGTGGACTATGGGGAGCTATTGCGGGCTATTTGAAAGCAAAGCGTGGAGTTAATGAAGTCATTACAACGATTATGTTGAACTGGATCGCTTTGTTCCTGTCGAATTATATCATTAATCAATTTCTTCTAGAGCCGAAGCAGCAGCGCTCCTACATGATCCAAGAGTCGGCATCTCTGAGTATCACATGGCTATCGACTATGCTGGAGAATGCAAGAATGCACTGGGGAACACTCATTGCGATACTCGCAGCGATTGTATTCTATATCATCTTATGGAAAACGAAGCAGGGCTACGAGCTGCGTGCAGTTGGTCATAACATCGACGCTGCGAAATATGCCGGTATGAACGTGAAGAAGAACATTATTAAAGCAATGTTTATCTCGGGTGTTTTTGCCGGGCTTGCGGGCGTGTTTGAAGTTCTTGGTGTTTTCCACTATCAAGTTGTTTCAGCAGGCTTCCCAGGTTACGGGTTTGATGGGATTGCAGTATCCCTGCTAGGTGCTAACAATCCAATAGGGATTGTTCTGGGGGCCGCACTGTTCGGCGGATTGTCTTACGGTTCAGCAGGTATGAGCTTTGGTGCTGATGTGCCGCCGGAGATTATCCGTATTGTCATCGGCTCGGTTATTTTCTTCGTTGCAACCCAAGGTATCGTTAAATGGGTGCTTATCCCGTTCTATAGTAAACGCAAGAAAGAGAGGGCTACGTAACATGGACCTGCTCACCATGCTTAACGCGTTTTTCATTAAATTTAGTGAACTTATCAACACGACGCTCGTCTATTCGACAGCGCTCATCTTTGGAGCCTTGGGTGGGATTTATTCGGAGCGCTCGGGAGTAGTCAATATCGGAATCGAAGGCCTTATGGTTTCCGGGGCATTCGCTTCGGCCGTTGGTGCTTATTATGCAGAAGAGGCGAATATGGGTATCTGGTCCCCGTGGATCGGTTTACTGACAGCCATGTTATTTGCGCTCATTTTCGCGCTGATCCATGCCGTAGCAACGATTTCGTTCAAAGCCAATCAAGTCATCAGCGGTGTTGTGATTAACTTCTTGGCAGCAGGCGTAACGTTGTATTTGGTTAAAGTGCTGTTCAATGGTGCTGGTCAAACAGAAACGCTCAATGATGTGTTTTCCAAATGGGAAATTCCGATTTTGTCCAAAATACCGTATATCGGATATGCATTCTTCAATGCCTATCCGACAACTTACATTGCATTGATTCTTGTCGCGGTTACTTACTATGTGCTGTTCAAGACACCATTCGGCTTGCGTCTTCGTTCAGTTGGCGAGCACCCGAGTGCCGCGGATACTGTAGGGGTTAAAGTGAAGCGCATTCGCTACATCGCCGTTTTGATTAGTGGTCTGTTAGGCGGACTTGGCGGGGCGACCATTACGCTCACGACAACAAGTGCCTTTTCACATAACACGATCTCAGGTCAAGGGTTTATTGCGATGGCTGCGATGATTTTCGGCAAATGGCATCCAGTGGGCGCGCTGGGCGCAGCAGTCTTCTTCGGAATGGCGCAGGCGCTCAACAACTTCATGCGTTTGTTCGAATTCTCGAAAAATATTCCGCAAGAATTCCTCTACATGCTGCCTTATGTGCTAACCATTTTAGTACTGGCAGGTGCAGTAGGCCGGGCTAAAGCGCCATCAGCTCTTGGTGAACCTTACGATCCAGGTGAACGATAAAAACAAAAAATGCACCGCTATGGGAGTATTCCCGAGGCGGTGCATTTTTTTTGTCTACTTATTTGATCGTAGGGGCCTCGTTTATATTTCTGCGATTTTGGATGGTTGGAGACTGTCGATTGATTCATTATGACTCAAAAATCGCTATTAGAGTCAACCAGCTTCCGTGAGGGTAAATTGGCTTTAGTGGTTACCAATGTTGTATTTCATACAACAATTTGCGCGCCAAAAGGCTATTTCACAACTTGAAGTTGCACTTTGTACAACATTTTGAGTCCATATGTTGCGAAATGGCCTATATAGGACCAAATTGTTGTACATGATGCAACAACAACGGGAGAAAGTCGAGATTTAGGCAGCAATTGTTGCACTTTCTACAACATTATTCACCTGCGAATATTTATTCAACCAGCAGCCTCAATTGGGCATATTTGACGATAGATCCCGGTGTAAGACACCTCAATGTAAAGTTAGATTGGATGAATGAATCGACGGTCTCTTATCTATAACAATTCAAACGTCTAAAGGCTAAGCACCTCACCCGACAATCGGTGAGGTGCTTTGTTATGACAAGATTCGAACGCGAAGAATGCTGTCGATTGCAAGGGGGAGTTACCCGACCACTAGTTAGCGGAACGTCGATTCGTTATTTTGGGAAATCTGCGCTAGAAATCAGATTAGAGGAAGTAGATGTCACTATTTGATCAATATGAACGATTCGAAGGCAAAAAACGTGAAATAACGCATCGACGTTCCTCTTCCTCATGATTTATGGTATTTTTTGTCAAATATCTAATCGGCGTTCCCTCGGCAATTATCATAGCATAATACAGCAGAGGGTTTTACATATGAGATCCGCCGCTTGCATCAATCAATTGCCCCGTTATCCAGCGGCTGTCTGAAGAGGCAAGAAAGGCGGCGATATCGGCCACATCTTCAGGCTGCCCCCATCTGTTAAAAGGGGAGAGACCGGCTGCGAACTGCTGCCCACCCGAATCCTGCAATGTTCCGGCATTCATATCGGTATCGATGATACCGGGCAAAATGGCGTTCACTGTAATGCTGCGATTCCCAAGATGCTGTGCTAAGACGAAAGTGAGTGTGTTGAGCGCACCTTTCGAGATGCTGTAGCCCAGAAAATTAGGGAAAGCCAAACGGGTAACAGCCGAAGAAATATTGATGATGCGCCCTTCGTCTCTTAGACGAGGCAATGCTTGCTGGATAAGAAATAGCGGTGCTTTGACATGAAGGTTCATGACTTCGTCAAAAGATTGTTCTGTCGTTTCCTCGATGGTTCCACTTTGCCCGATTCCAGCGTTATTGACAAGAATATCAAACTGATTACTGCTAGTGTGCTTCTCGAGGGCTTCGTCCAAACCCGCATATAAATCGCGAACGCCGTTTACGGCATTCAAGTCAGCACCAAGTGTAAAGGCGGAGCCGCCTTTATGCTTAATCTCGCGAGCCACTTCCTCTGCAGCATCGTAATTCTTTCCATAATGTACGGCTACAATGGCGCCATCCTGCGCTAGACGCAAAGCAATCCCACGTCCAATACCCCGACTTGCACCCGTTACTAAAGCTATTTTACCTTTCAACATGCTCATATCCTCATCTCCTTAAATGTTTTCATGTTTAGTTTTATCACAGGATGGCATTCGAAATGTTGCTCTCTCATTCCAAATTCCTGCCTTGTGAAAGGTTAATCGACCACCCTTTCGATATCTTGCTTTCTCATTAGCAAATGCGAACAAAAGACGCCATTCGGAGGTATAATTTTACGATCAATGTGGGAAGATTTAGGTTTGGGAGTGGGGGGCCGATAGTATCAGTACCCCCTAGTGAACATGCTTCAGGAACTGCATGAAAGGTATTGTCTGATGCTTGCGAGGGTGGCGAATCATTGGCTCGAGTGCAGGTTGGACAGTTTCCAATGGAAACCACTCTCATGCCTCGGAATTCGTGCTTTTATTGGAGATAATCCAATGGAAATAGCATTCAGGCTTTGAATATTCTGAAAGTGGGAGCTAAATATTACAAATATGACTTTGTGGACAGCTCCTTCTCAATGGTGATGTGTCATTTCCGCTTCAGTTGATATTGGCTTGAAAAAAAGAGTGCTCGATTACTGAGGAGGGCTCGCGGCTGATTTTCCCAACGAATCATGGACCAAATCAAAGCGATTTGATTTGATTCCGATACTCGCTTGGTGAGACGCCGTACCAGCGTCGAAATTGCTTAGAGAAGTAAAGCGGATCGTAGAAACCTACGGATGATGCAATCTGTTCGATGGTGAGCTCCAGCCGTTCTCGAAGCAGCAGGCGAGCTTTATCCACACGCAGTTTGAGAAGAAACGTGACAGGTGTTACCTTGGTATGGCGCTTGAACATGCGCGATAAGTACGCGCGATTGTAGCCCAAACTCTCGGCCATCAGCTCAATGGTGATAGGCTCTGCGTATTGGGTGGACAGGTAGTGAATCGCTTGCTGCACGATGCGGTCGCTCTCTGCTTCCGTGACCACGCCGGCTAGTGTGGAAGCAGACAATGTCTCACAGTATTCACCGAGTAACAAATGTAGGTATCCGATGGACTTCAGCTGTGCGTTCGCTTTTTTGGATCTTAAGGCTTGCTGAATATGGCGAAAAAGGACAGGGATGTGGCGGTTGCGCTTCGTATGGATAATGGGCTGCAAGGGATTCAATCCAGTTGAAGCAACCAACGCCGCGGCCTGCGTACCTGTAAAAGCAATCCAGCAATAATGCCACGGATCAGTCTCATCGGAGACGTAGCTAATGAGCTGTTCAGGCTCGATGACGAAGCTGTCTCCGGCGCCAAGCTCGTACTCTTCACCTTGCGAAGAGAATACCCCTTTACCCGATATCACATAGTGAATCAGAAAGTAGTCGTATACTTTGGGGCCTAACCGATGCTCAGGCTTCGTCTGACTCTCACCCGCAAACAACACGGTTAATTCACTTTCCTGGGAAGGCAATGGATTCGATACAACGTAATAGCTCTCCGACTTTGGCATGCCTGCTCTTCATCTCCGATCTACGCATCTTCATATAGCTTAACTTTATCATAAATCTATTAAAAAAGTAGTGAACTTGAGATCACATTTCTCCATGTGGAAATAACATGCCTCCATAGCCAATCACGCGTTCTTCTCGTATACTGAAGTTACAAAGATACCAAACATAAACGACTCCATCATCCTCAGATGACGAGCGAAATCTCTTCTAAATCCACTAAAGGCGGTGCCACAATGGCAGATTTGCAAGCTCTAAAAAACACGTTTATTGAAATTTACGGGAATTCTACAACGGCAATTTCAGCTTTTCATGCTCCAGGTCGGGTAAATTTGATCGGTGAGCACACGGATTACAATGGCGGTTATGTTTTCCCAGCAGCGTTAACGTTCGGAACGACTATGATCATTCGTCCAAGACAAGATCGTGTAATTGGATTTGCATCGACAAACCTGGCACTTCGTAAACAAATTTCCATAGATGACTTGTCCTATCAAGAAGAGGACGACTGGATCAATTATCCGAAAGGGATCTTCGTTCACTTGGCGAAAGAAGGTTTCCCTGTTACGCGGGGCTATGATCTTTTGTTCCACGGTGAAATCCCGAATGGTGCCGGACTTTCGTCCTCGGCTTCCATTGAAGTCGTTACAGCTTTTGGCTTATTAACACTTGAAAAGTATCCGATTGATACCGTGAAAATCGCATTGCTCGCTCAAAAAACAGAGAACCAATTCGTTGGCGTCAACAGTGGCATCATGGATCAATTCGCGGTAGCCAATGGCAAAAAAGATCATGCCATTCTGCTCATGTGCGACACGCTTGAGTATCGCCATGTGCCTTTTCAAAGCGGCAGCTACAAGCTGGTTATTGGGAATACGAACAAACGCAGAGGTCTGATAGACTCCGCTTACAATGAGAGAAGAAGCCAATGTGAGCAGGCTGTGACCTATTTGCAAAAGCAGTTTCCTTCGATCACTTTGCTTGGTCAACTGAACCTTGCGCAATTTAACGAATTTAAACATCTTATTCCAGACGAAACCATCCGCCGACGAGCGCAGCATGTTATTGAAGAAATTGACCGTGTGCTGAAATCGATTGAGGTGCTGGAAGCGAACGACCTTGAATCTTTCGGTAAGCTGATGATCGGGTCGCATGAGTCGCTTCGTGATCTGTATGAAGTAACAGGGGTAGAGTTGGATACGATGGTAGAAGCTGCACTGAAGGTTTCAGGTGTGCTTGGGTCACGTATGACAGGCGCAGGTTTCGGAGGATGCACGGTTTCTTTAGTTCACGAGGACAGTATACAGACATTTATCGATCTAGTGGGCAAAGAATATACGGAGAAAACGGGCCTGACACCAAGCTTCTACGTTTGTAATATCGGCAATGGTGTCGAGCAACTCGGGGAGGCATTGTAAAATGGCTATTCTAGTAACAGGCGGTGCGGGCTACATTGGATCTCATGCGGTAGCGGAGCTGGTTGCCAAAGGGGAAGAAGTCGTTATCGTTGATAATTTGCAGCAAGGGCACAGAAACGCGGTGCTTGGGGGCAAGCTGTATGTAGGGGATTTGCGCGACGGCGAATTTCTGGATACGGTTTTCACTGAGAATAGTATCGATGCTATCATCCATTTTGCAGCGAATTCGTTAGTTGGCGAAAGCATGACCAATCCTGCGAAATACTATCACAATAACGTGTACGGAACGCTATGCTTGCTTGAGAAAATGACGCAATACGGTGTGAAGAAAATCGTCTTCTCCTCTACGGCTGCCACGTATGGTGAGCCTGAAAATATTCCAATCCTAGAAAGCGACCGCACCTTGCCGACAAATACGTATGGCGAGACGAAGCTGGCTATGGAAAAAATGATGAAATGGTTCGATATTGCGCATGGTATCAAATATGTATCGCTTCGCTATTTTAATGCGGCTGGCGCTCATGCCGGTGGCAAAATCGGGGAGGATCATAGCCCAGAGACGCATCTGATTCCTATCATTCTTCAAGTGGCTCTAGGTCAAAGACCGCATATTTCCATCTTTGGAGAAGACTATGCAACAGAAGATGGTTCATGTGTACGCGACTACATTCATGTTAGCGATTTGGCAAGCGCCCATGTTCTTGCGGTTGAGAAGCTGCGTGGCGGAGCAGAAAGCAATATTTACAACTTAGGCAATGGCACAGGTTTTTCAGTCAAAGAAGTTATCGAAATCGCCCGTAAAGTAACCGGACATGCGATTCCTGCTGTCATCGAACCGCGTAGAGCCGGAGATCCAGCGACGCTAATTGCCTCCTCTGAGCGAGCAAGAGCTGAGCTTGGTTGGAAACCAACACGTGATTCCTTGGAATCCATTATCGAGAGCGCGTGGAACTGGCACCAAAATCATCCGAACGGATACGAAGAGTAGAGTAAGGCAGAAAAGTGCCGAACAATGCAGAACAATGCAGAACAGAGCTGAAAAAAGGCTTGTTTTGTAGAAAGGAACGTGGCACATGGAACGGACAGTTAAAGCGCCGCAGCATGCAGCGTTGAACATAGAAAGGCTCCTTCAGTTCGCCATACAAAATGGGCTGGTTGAGCAACTTGATGTATATACTTCTCGCAATGCTTTACTTGATTTATTCGGTCTTGCTGAACCTTATCAAGGCGAATTGCCGATAGAGAAATTAAGCAGTCCGGTTGCCTTGCTAGAAGAACTGCTCGATGCAGCTTTCGAGGCAGGCCTCTTGGAAGAGAATACGACAACGTACCGTGATTTGTTGGACGCACGGATTATGGGGCTGTTGATGCCTCGTCCATCCGAGGTCGTGCATCAATTCTGGAACACAGCCAAAACAACAAACGTTGAGGCGGCGACGGATTACTTCTATAAGCAATCCATCGATTCCAACTATATTCGGATGGATCGCATTCAGAAAAATGCCTACTGGTTGGCCGAAACAACGTATGGCGATCTCGAAATCACAATCAACCTTTCCAAACCGGAGAAAGATCCGAAGGAAATTGCCCTGCTCAAAACACTGCCGCAAAGCAGCTATCCCTTGTGTCTACTGTGCGTAGATAACTTAGGGTACGCAGGTCGTGTGAATCACCCGGCGAGACAAAATCTGCGTGTTATTCCACTGGAATTGGATGGCGAGAAGTGGTACTTCCAATATTCGCCGTATGTGTATTACAACGAGCACAGCATCATCTTCCATGAGAAACACATTCCGATGAAAACGACGGCGCATACGTTCTACCGTTTGCTGGACTTCATCGATCAGTTCCCTCATTATTTCATCGGATCGAATGCGGATCTGCCGATCGTAGGTGGTTCTATTCTGAACCACGACCATTTCCAAGGCGGACGCCATAAATTCCCGATGGAAAAAGCACCAAGTGAGAAAGCATACTCACATGCTGAGTTTGCCGGTGTGAAGGCCGCCATCGTCAAGTGGCCGATGTCAGTACTTCGCTTGAGCGGGCACAACAAGCAGCAGCTCTATAAGCTGGCGAGCAAGCTGCTCGAAGACTGGCGCGCCTATAGTGATGCGGAAGCAGACGTCCTCGCCTTCAGCGAGAAGGACGGACAGCGGGTCCCGCATAACACGATCACTCCGATCGCCCGCAACAATGCACGGGGCGAGTACGAGCTTGACCTGGTGCTGCGCAACAACCGCACCAGTGAAGAGCATCCGGATGGGATTTTCCATCCGCACCAGCACTTGCACCACATCAAGAAGGAGAACATCGGCTTGATTGAGGTTATGGGGCTGGCGGTGCTGCCAGGCCGCCTGCAAGAAGAGCTTGCGGATATCGCCAAGCTCCTCACCGGCGAAGCCGCATTCGGCCGCGAGATCCGCGAAGAGGCCGGCCATCCGCTGCATAAGCATGCGGAATGGATCGAAGCGCTGCTCGCGAAGCACGGCGCGGCGCTGCCGCAGGACGCAGCCAATGCGGTGCTGCAGGCCGAAGTCGGCAGCAAGTTCATGGACGTGCTGCTGGACGCAGGCGTATTCAAGCGCGATGAAGCCGGTCAAGCGGCTTTTGGACGGTTTTTGGCAGCTGCTGGCTTTGCGCAGTTGTAATTTGGAACTCTCTGGTCAATTAGACTGGGGAGTTTTTTGTTTTTGAAAATTGGAGAATTAGAAAAGCAAGTTGTACTGTGTACAACAATTTCCTTAATTTCTTCTTAAAAAGGTCAGGATGTTGTATGCTAGAGACCATCGATTCATTCATTCGCGGTAGAATACTGTTGTAAAAAGTGCAACAATTCTATAAAGCCCCCTAATTAAGTTGGACACTTTTAGGCTAAGAAAATACAATGAAATTAGCCGGAGGTTGTTCGTAT